>NZ_JANSIZ010000021.1:0-38236 GCF_047462315.1 Synechococcus sp. H60.2
TTTAATCTCTACGTCGGGTTGGGCGTGGGGCCGGGGGTGAGTGCAATGAGCCGGGATGAACAGCCTGACTATCCTACCCCAACTGTCCTTCCTCTGCCTCGTTGGCGACGTTGCCACATTCTGGCCTGTTGTCCTTGCGGAGAGTGCCGATCAAAGTGCTCACCACCACGCAGCGGTTTTCGCCCTGGGAGTAGGTGCTGCTAACCACAAAGCGCCCCAACTGACGCGCCCGCCCTTCCGAGTCGAAAACGGCCATCCTTCTTTCGTTGTCGAAGGTGCCAGTTACAGTTACAAAATTATTCAGGCGCACCCGCTGGCACGGGATCGGCTCATCGCAATGGCCTTCCTCGTCTTGGATCACCAGCGTGGGGACACTCGGATCTGAGTTGTCGATTTCAACCACCCAAGCGCGGCCTTGGAGAGAGGCTCTGGCGTTGGCGCGGGCGGTGCGCAGGGCTCGCTCCACCTTGTTTTGTGCGTCCTCCAATTGGATGCGCGCCCAGATGTTGATTCCGGAAGGGACGGCCAGCCCGGCCACAATGCCGATAATGACCACCACCGCCAGGACTTCTATCAGCGTGAAGCCCTGGGATCGAAGCGGCCGCGCCGGGCCAATGGTTTTTTTCTCCAAGGCCAACATGGTGGACATTCCCCCTAGGAGAGTTGACGGTTGATAACACCGCGGGCAAGAACCCGAGTTTGCAGCGGCAGCAGGTAGCGCGACACCTCTGAGATATCGACGCTGGTGGCATCCTCAATGTAGCGACGGAAGAGGCCGGGGTTGGCCCGCTCCATGGCCGTGGCCGTGATGTTGATGACCACATCCTGGGGTCGGTCGGCGCCGGGGCTGCGCCGCACGCAGACGTAGAAGCCCACGTCGTTCTGGTTATCTGCCAACCCTGAGAAGGTGACGCCGTTGGGTTTGCCACCGCCAAAGGCATAGCCCTGCGGGCAAGCGGGTGCAACCTGCGGACTCCCCTCCCGGCTGCTGAAGATGTTGGAGACCAGAGTTATCAGGCGGGGGCCATCCGCCCTGCTGGCAATGGGGATCTGGCGTGCTCGGGCCTGCTCGGAAGGCCAAGCAAGGAAACCTTCCCGGAACGGATCGGGATCTTCAACAAAGAACGGGCTGCGCCCAGCGCAGTCATTTTGACCCTGAGTGTTGAGGGGGCGTAACTCAAAACGCTCGATCCGCGCGTTGCCTTCCCAGGGAGTGTCCCCTGTTGGGTTGCCGGCGTTGTTGTAGTTGCGGCGCAGGTAGTACACCACCAGAGTGTAAATGCCGCGGCGGCCGACCAGCGTGTCCCAATCCGCATTTTTGCCGTTTGTGAGCGGGAACCCAGGGGGTGGTTGGGCAGGTAAGGTAGCACGGCCTTCGCGAACCTGTTGCAAGGTGGGGTTGCCCGCGTAGCATCCCCGCGGGATCGGTTCCAGCTTCCAAAAGGCAACAACCGGGATAGCGTCATCGGGGCGGCGGATCCAGCCTGGCGTGTAGAGCCGCTGGATAACATCCGGGATCCCGTCGCCGTTGGGCTGTTCGGTGTCGTTGTAAATGTAGAGAGCTTCTGCCAGATCCTGCTGGATATATTCCATGGCCTGGGTTAGCTCCGCCTGCACCTGGGTGCGGCCCGTCTCTTCCCGATCCAGCCGCATCGTCTCGATGACGATCATGGCGGTGGCCAGGAGAAAGATGGAGGCAATCAGCAGCGAGACCAACAGCTCGATGAGGGTAAACCCTCTGCTGGCTCGGCGGCGAAAGATCCTGAAAAACATAGGGCAACACCCCCATCTTGCAACAGGTTTTGCGGGCAGGAACTCAGGCTCTGCCTCAGGTTTCAACAGGACCGACAGGCAAGGGGAAAGCCCGGCACCTCTCCCTGGGATCCTCACCTTTGGTAATGGCTATCTGCCGGCAAACATCTCCCAAGTTGGCGGCGGGGTTAATTTCTACAAAGGAGGTGGCCAGGGGAAAGAGCCAGACATCGGCATTGGCCAAGTTTTGGTTGGCCGAAACCAGCTCCGTTCCCAACCCAGGCAGCGCTTGGCGCGTGTTTGGATCAAAAGAAAAGCGGTGGTAAACCCGCACGCCCAGGCGAAAGCTGCAGGGCACCCCCTCAATAACCGTTCTTGCCTGCCGGTCGATGCAGGGCGCTCCCTCATCGCGGAAGGTTTGGATGACGTATTCTTCCGGATTCCGCCCCGGCACTTGAACTTGCGCCAGGCGAAGGGAATAGTTGTCTTTGTGGGTGTAGTTGCCGTCATTTGCATCGGCGGGCATCTCGTCAGGGGGTGGGGTGTTGGCCAGCGGGTCTTCTCCCACTCTGGGCAGACGAGCCTGTTGCTCCGGAGCCTGAAAAGCTCTTGGAGCAGCCAACAGCTCGATATCCACCAGGGTGCGGATGCGATCCACCTCCTCCTGGGCCAGGCGGTTGGCCAGCTCCACCCGCTCGCTCATGGCCCGCCGGTAGGCAATCACCGTGAGGGTGGGGGCTAGGGCGGCCATGGCCAAGGCCACGATTACCACCGAAGCCAACACCTCAATGAGGGTAAAGCCCTCTGCTGCCAGTTGCCACCGAAGCCGACCCTTGCCCATGGATCCCTCCCTATTTCGCCCCTACCTTGAATCTACCCCTGACGGGACGGGTCAATATCAGTTGAACTCATTGCAGCCGCCAATCTGGGCAGACGGATCCAACGGCACATCCGGCTGATCCTGGAGCGCGCAGCGCAGCCGCCGCACATACGGATCTTGTGGATCCAGCTCCCGCAGGAACTCTGTGCGCGCGTTGGAGGGGAATTGGAAGCGGCTGGAGACAGCGCCAGGGCGGCGAGCAATCTGCAGCCCCACGTCGTAGCCGAAGCGGCGACGAGGTGGGAAGTAGTAGTCGTAGCCGCGCACAAAGGTTGAATCCTGCACCAGGTTGGGCGGCTCGAAGCTGTGCTGCAGGAAGGGGCCGGTGGCATAGGTGCTGTAGTTGAGCTGGATCATCGAGCCGCTGAAGAAGAGGTTGGTACCTCTCCACATCTCATTGAGGCGTAGGAAGTTGTGCATGCCGCCGGCGGTTTGATGCAGCCGCGACGGAAGCACCCCGCTAACGGCCACCGCGTTGACCCGCGTCTCTCGGGCCGGCTGCAGTTGCCAGTTTTGGCTGCCGTCTTCGCTGCGGCGGCGCTGGCTCACAGTGGTGGAGGCCAGCTCTTGGAAGTGAGGAATGGGAATGGGTCGCCGCGTCACCTCGTCCAGGATCACGCCCAGCACCGGGTTGTTGCCAGCAAAGCCCGTGGTGGGCTTGTTCAGATCCAGGGTAAAGGGCTCCACATCCACCCACACTAGGCCATCGTTATCGCCGCCGTTGCGGTCGATTTGCACCTGGATGGTGTTGCCGTTGGGCTTGACGTAGAAGCACAGGCCGTTGCGGATTTTTTCGCTGTCCTCATCGCCCCTATCGTCGATGTAGTAGCCGTCCGCGTACTTGGAGTCGGCGCGGTAGCCCTGGGCCGCAGCGTCTTTGACGCGGGCGTAGGGGTTGAGCGCCATTTGGGGTTGGATTTCCAGTTGAATTGGGTTCCCTGGGTTTTCAGGAATCAAATTCACCCCAAACAGCGGATCCCGATCCACTACATTAGTCTCGCCCGGATCCAGGACACCATCGTTGTTGAGATCTATGAATGTGGGATCATTGCCGTCATTGGTACGCAACGTGCTGGGGCGGCTGCGGCCCGTGTAGGCCTCGTAGCGGAAGCGGTCGTTGAAGTTGGGGCGGAACACCCCCGGCACCCAGAAGCCGCCATCGGGGCCGACTTTCTCCTCAGAGTCGCAGCGGACTTTTAGATCGTTTGGATCCTTGTTGAGCAACCGGCGCCGCAGCCGCCGTGCCCAGCCATCGCCGCCTGGAGCCGGGTCGCCGGCAATCGGTGGAGGTGAAGCGTTGCTTTCAGCAGGGCGGATGCCCGGCTCTTTGCTGGGGTTGGCGATCTGGAGGAGCAGCAAGTTACTCTTCAGGCCGTTGCGGGCGGCGTGGGCCGGCTCGCCGAAGATCCAGTTGAAGGCGGCCTGCAGGGCTTCGGCAGGGTTGGGCCACTTGGGCGGCTTGGGCACCCCTGCTTTCACCTCCAGCACCGGCGAAAGCCGCGGCTCTAGGGCAATGGTTACGCCTTCATCGGCAACCTGGGCCACGTCGTGGACGCTGATCGTCTCCGGCTCCGGCTCGGCTTGAACTTCGCCCACGGGGCGCAGCTCCACCGTGTTGGGCTTGGCCGCCATCCACTCGCCCAAGGGGCTCTTGCCGGGAGCATCCGGCACAAAGGTGTCGATAGGAGGAGGTGTCGGCGTCGGCGTGGGTGTCCGCGTCGGCGTTGGGGTTAGCGTCGGTGTCCGCGTCGGCGGGGGTGTGGGCGTCGGCGTCGGGTTGGAGCAGAGAGCCTGATTATTCGCTGGAGTTCCGCTCGGCAGGCAAGGTTTGTTCTTCGGCTCCAGCGGCTTCAGGTAGCGCAGGTCATAGTTTTCCTGATCGCTGCCATCGCGGGTAGCAAAGCGCAATCGCGCAGTGCCGGTGTTTTCATAGGTCTGGATCTCCACCAGGTAAGGAGAAGGCCCTTGTGCAGGCGCGCACTCCAGCTCCAAGCGCAGGGTGACCTGCTTGCCGCTGCCATCTGACCAGGCCTCGGCACCTGCCGCGTTCGGCCCTAGGCTGAGGGGACTGCCGTCCGGAACGCCAAAAGTAGCATCGGAGCCTTCCCGCCGCCGGATGATCAACCGCACGCCATCATCACCATCGAGGATGTGGTAGCTCTGCAGGCCCGGCCAGCGGGGATAGAGCTCCCCTACCCAGCGGACGACGAAGAAATCGTTGCCGTTGTTGTTGCCACTGCCAGATACACCGCTTCTGCGCCGCCAGCAGGAGCGCCAGAAGTTGAACCCACTCGGAAAGTTAAGCTCATCTGCATCGGTCAGCAAATTCGTAAAACCATTGTTGCCATCGGGCTCTCCGCAACTGGGCATCCAGAACCAGTCGCCGCGATCCCGGCGATCCGGACTGGCAGGAGGCAACGGCACCGACAGGCGGCAAAGGGGCTGCAGAATGTCAGACAAAGAAGAACTGTCGTTGCACTCGGGGAGCTTGTTGTACAGCCTCCGCTTGAAGGGAGACCTTGAATTCAGATCCGTGCTGCTACCGAACTGGTACTGGAAGCCACCCCACGAGGGGAAACCAGGGCCGCTGCGGGCAAAGAGTTCTAGTTTACTTGGATCATCGATAGCGTCGCGCACGCAGGCCCAGCGTTCGTTGTTGTTGTTGCTATTTACATTGCAGCGGGGCGCACTGCTGGTGTAGCCGTTGTTGTATTGACCGATGGCATCCGGCACCCCCTGGGCCGGGAACACTGGATCCGGCCAGCGCACCGCCCGCAGGTAGGGCAGGTTTTTATTTTGAGCATTCGAGAGCAAAGGGCCTACAGCGCCAGTGCTGGCAAACCCCGTATTGGGGTCGTACTGGTTCCGCGGGCTGGTGATCCAGCCGTTGTAGTACTCGGCCAGCAGGCCAGCGCCGCCAGGGTTCGGGCAGGGCCCGATGGGAGCCACCATCACCCAGCGGGAGGTATCCAGCACCGGGTTGCCCAGGGCGGAGATGCGCACGCCGAAGTTGGCATAGTCCCTATCTGGCGCCCGCAACTGCCGCACCTCAGGCACGCCCCGACCTACTGTCCGGTCGGCTTCATTGGAGTTGGGATCGGTGCTGTCGCGGCGGGCAAAGAGGGTGTCGCGGGCAAACACATCCGGCCAGCCGGGCTGGTTGGTGTTGTCACCCAAGTTCTGGGCCCCGTTGGTGTTGTCGAAGCGCAGAACACCAGCGCCATTGTTATTCGGATCCGGAGCCGGCCAGTTGTTGCCGCGGATCACCAGCGCCTGGTTGAGGAAGGAGGTGTTGGCCCCGAGGTTTGGCCCGCTGCAGCCGTAGTAGTCGTTGCGGCGAGGAGCCGAGGCCCGCTGTGGGTTGCCCTGGTAGTCGCGGTTGGCCACAAAGCTGCTGCCGCCGCCATTGAGGGTGCCATCCTGGACAAAGCCATCGTCAATGCTGCCATCGCAGAAATCGGCGGAGAGGATATTGATCGAGTCGCCTATGATCTCAGTGGGTCGCCAGAGATCCTCCGCTGCCCGGGCAAAGCGCCGGTCTTCGTTCCTCCGGAGTCGCCCGTAGAAGTTGCTGTAAAGGCCGTCTGATCCGAAGTTGAGGAGAGTCTTGAACTCTTCCAGCGGATCGCCTCCCCTCGTCCGGTGCAGGTTAAAGTCCCCTTGGATGTAGACGGGGTTGTCGGAAACGAAAGAGAGGCCGAAGACGGCTTCATCGAGGTTAAACCCGCCGCGGGCCAGCACTGCCCCATTGCGCAGCCGGAAGCCATAGGGCCGCCGATCCGGATCGGGGTAGTAGTCCACCGGTTTGGGACTGAGGCCCTCGTTGGAGACAGGCGGATCGCCGACCGGTTGGTTGCGACCAGGCTGACCGGCATTCATAACGCTGGCCAGAGTGCCACGGGCGTTTGCCGCTTGCCAGGCAGTTTGATAGGCGGCGAAGTTGGTCAAAGGCGGGCGGGCAATGGCATCCTCTCGCACCGCATCTTCCCGGAAGGCGTAGAAAATACCCCCCTCGCGGCCTTCTTGCACGCCGGCAGGCAGCCAAGTATCTCCGTTGATCAAGCCGTTGTCCTGCCCCGGGACGTTGTTGGTCAAAAGGGCCAGGTCGATGTTGAGGGCCCGCACCGCCATTGCCTCGCGGCCATCGTAAAACACCGAATCTTTGAAGGGCACGCGATAGCACTGGTCGCCGACTACTCGGATCAGCTCCATCTGGTTGCTGTTGGGATGGTTGCCACCGAGTAGGGTGCTGTTGGGGCAGGAGGTTGAGGCCCTGGGCAATACCCACTCGTTGATCTTCTTGCGGGGCTGGAGTCTGATCAGCTTCAAGTCATCCAGCTCCTCCAAGTTGCAGCCGGAATTTCTGGGATCGCACAGGGCTCGATAGGTTGCCTCCGGTACCCAACTCTCACCATCAAATGGCTTATATGCATCCCTCCGCTCGCTCTCCAGAGGATCCTGGTCGTCGAAAAAGTCAGTGTTGTTTTCGGTCGTGTCAGGGAAAATGTAGCGCAGCGGCAGGTAGAAGCGGTTGCGCTCAGGGTCATCCAGCTTGCCCTTGCGGCTGGCTTTGATGTCCTTCCAAAGGATCTGAGCTTCTGGATCAGGTTTGCTACCAGTGGCTTTATCCCAGATACGCAGAATGTTGTCGGCCAGCATGCCCAACATGCAGCCCGCCGTCTGCAGCGTGGTCTGGTCGGCCAGGCTAAGCTCTTCGACAGGCGTGCCGTTGTTAACCGTATCGATCACCCGCCGCAGCTCGGAGAAGTTGCCAAAGGCGGTGATGAACGGATCCGGGTGGATGCGGCCCGCCTCCTGCTTGGGCGGATAGGCCCCGTCGGGGTCGCCGGCAAAATTGGCCAGATTGGTTAGCGCCGTCCACAGGGGCGTCCCAGGCCGCAGCCAATCTTTCATCGGCTCAGGGTCATATTCCCAGACGTTGGTGCCCTCGCCGGTGAAGAAGTTGATGCCCAGTTGATTGGTCTGATCGCCGGCGGGGAAGGTGGAAGCCCGCTGCAAGCTCCAAGGGGTGCCGGGGTGGGCCACCGTGGCCAGGCAGGCGATGGGGAAGCGCCCATCTTGGTGGCTGTAGTGGTAAACCGCCGTGGCCTGCACCGCCGCCGGGTTATCCCGCAGGGTTAGGCGCTGCCGCGCCTCGTTGCTGATGAAAATGGCCTGTAGCTTGGTGGGATCAGGATCAGGATCATTGGGATCACCAGGGGGCACCAGTGGCAAGGGCAAAGAGTCGGTGCGGGTCAGCTCCAGGCGCTGCCCCACGATCACCCGCAAGCCCTCCACGCGGGCCCGCCGCTCCCAGTAGCCATCCAGCCCCACCTCGGCAAGTGCGCCTGCGGGTGGGTTGTCTTCGGTGAGGGATTCGCCCAGCTCATTTTTGGCCTCAGACGGGATTGTGTCACCTGCCCTGGCGTTGAACTTTTCGGCAAAGGTGGGCACGTTACAGCCCTTCTGCGGGTCAGGCGTCACGGGCGGACGCTCGTAGCTGGCCTTGGGCCCAAAGCGGTTGTCGGCCCGATAGACATCGTCCACGTAGGGCGGGCAGACCTGGTCGGGACTGGCCTGAAAACCGCCAGCCTTGATCCGTCCGGGGTTGGGATCCTTTTTGGCGTTGAGGGGAGATTTTGCCCATTCACCCGCGTCTTGCTGGTAATTTCCTCGGGTGCGTATGCGGCCGAAAAGGTGGAGCTCCAGCGGATCCAGGGCCACACTCTCCGGCTCTACCGTGTTTTGCACCGAGTCAAAGTTCAGGTTGTTTAGACTGACCGACACCCTCGGTGCTACGTCTTGCTCGCCGGAGTGCACATCGAAAACCAGGCTATCGCTCACCTCCTGGCCGGCGTAGCCAATAGCCCCTGCCACCAGCTCTCCGAAGGCAGTAATCTCCGAGTTATCTACAGGCATGTAGAAGCAGGATTGCTCCGAGCTGATGGTGAAAGCCCGGAACGAGTTGGTGGAGCGATAGCGGAAGAAAAGGCTGCCGCCGGCGTAGATGGCGCCGTTCCAGTTGTAGGGGGGAGTGAAGAAGAACTCCAGGTCACCGCGGCTGAAGGCCCCCCACTTGTTGAGGAGATCCCGCCGCTGATCCTGCTGGAACTGCAAAGCCGAGATGGCGCGGGTGGTGGAGTCGGCGCCTTGAATGGGCAGGGTGACGGCAAAGACCTGGAAAGGCTTGTACAGCGCCGATCCCGCCTGGAACCAGTCTCCCACGTTGGGGTTGGCGGTCTGCTCGGCGGCTTTGTGGGTACAGGGGGTCAGGACCGACCCTTGCAGGGGGCCACTGCGGATCAGCAACCGATGCGCCCGCTCTGTATCGCTGATGTTGGTCTCAAAGCCTTGTTGTTCCTTCTGGCCCGTCACCGGCGCACGGCGATTATGAAGAATTGTATAGGCAGTAACTGAGTCATTGACGCCGTTGTTGTCGGTGTCCACCAAGAACCACCAGGCCGGTGACTGTCGCTCAACCGGATCCTGGGAATCTGGCACGTTGGCCGTGTATCTCAGCAGGAAGCGGTTTTCATCGGGCAGAGTGTAGGGATCCTGCTGCTCTGCAGGCACTATGCTGCCGTCGTTGAGCAGGGCAGAGGCCAACTGCGCATCGGTGGGGGCGCCGGCGGGCAGGCGGGGATCCCGCACCAGGTAGTCGATCTTGGCCCGCGCCCGGTCGATGGCGGCGTTTAGTTGTCGGCTAACCGTCTGCCCCGCCCGTTCCACCTGGGTTTGGATGTTGCGCTGGGTGGAGCGGGTGAGCAGGCCCACCGTTACCAAGCTCAACACCAGCACAATCAAGATGGCGACCGGTAGAACAAAGCCACGCTCGCGGATCCTGCGCCGATCCACCGGGATCTTCAGAGAGCCAAGCAGACGCAGGGCAAGTTTGAGCAACAGTGGGGAAGGAGCAGACATAGCCGTACGCGGGTAAAGGCTGCCAAGATAGCAACAGTATGCAAGGGATCCGGATTGCAGGCATCCCCACCTCTGGGGGGAAACGCCGGACTGCCCAAGCGCTCCGCGCCGCTCACGCGACCACCCCCGGCCCCTCTCCCTGAGGGAGAGGGGAGGAGGATAGGGGCTTTGTACTTAGAGAATTCCCAGTTGTTGCGCCTTGAGCAGGGCGGTGACGCGGTCGGTGGCGTCCAGCTTGCGGTAGGCGGCGCTGGCGTATTCTTTCACGGTTTCGATGCTGAGGCCCAGGCGGCGGGCAATCTGCTTGTTGGCCAGGCCCTCCTTCATCAGTTGCAACACGCACAGCTCGCGGGGGGTGAGCTTGGGCAGCGCTTGGGGGGTGGGCAGCCAGTCTTGATGGGGAGTGGCCAGAATTTGCCGAATGACGCGGGCCAGCTCCGCCGGGTCGGTTTCTTTGGAGAGGTAGCCTTTGGCCCCCGCTCGTCGCGCTGCCTCGACCAAGGCCGGCTCCTGAAAGGTGGTCATCATCACCACCACCACTGACAGGCCCAGCTCAACAATCTGCTGGCAGGCCAGGATCCCGTCTCCATCCGGCATGCGCACATCCAAAATGGCCACGTCGGGAGGGTTGTGGCGGCAGTACTCAACGGCCTGGGATCCCGTCTCCGCTTCGGCCACCACCTCAAATCCTTGTGCTTGCAGGGCAAACTTTAGCCCCAGCCGAAATAGGGGATGGTCGTCGGCAATCAGAACTCGCACAGGGGAACTCATGGCAGGGGATCCCGGCCAGGAAGGGGGCTAAGCTTAATCTGCCCAAAAGAGGGAGCTAGCCCTCACCCCCAGCCCCTCTCCCTGAGGGAGCTGCCCAAGCGCTCCGCGCCGCTAACGCGAACATCCCCAGCCCCTCTCCCTCACCCCCAGCCCCTCTCCCCAAGGGAGAGGGGGGCTAGTTTTTCACAAAGACCATGCCGTGGGCGCTGGGGCTAAAGGTGGGATCCAGTTGGGTCTGGGCGTTGTACAAGGCGCCAGTTAGATCCGCTCCCTCCAGAAAAGCTCCCCGCAGGTCGGCCCCGCGCAGATCGGCCTGGTGTAGGTTGGCTCCTGTCAGGTCGGCGCCAGCGAGAATGGCCCCGCGCAAATCGGCACCGCTGAGGTTGGCTACCTGAAGGTTAGCCCCTGTGAGATTGGCCTGCTGCAGGTTGGCTTGCCTGAGATCCGCTTCCCACAGAAAGGCCCCTCCCTGATCCGTGCTGCTTAGGTTGGCGCCGCGCAAATCGGCCAAGTTGAGGATTGCCTGGGAGAGGTTGGCAGCTTGCAGATTGGCCTGCTTGAGGATGGCTTCTTTGAGGTTAGCCCCCCACAAATCCACGCCTGGCAGCTCGGCTCCCGTCAGGTCGCAGGCGGGGCAATCTTTGCTGGGGGCAACAACTTGGGATCGGCCCAGTTGGGCATCCAGCTCCAGTTGGGCAAAAACAGGAAGTGCCGGGATCCCTATCCCCCACAAAGCTATCCCGCCGAAGACGCCCCAAGACCGAGGCCCTACCACCTTTTTCACCGGGATCCCTCCCTCACCGTCGGCCTCTCTCCCTCTGGGAGAGGGGAGCTGGAGATCAACCCAGAACTATAGCTGTTCGCGGGGGATCCGCCATCCAGTTGCAACCTGGCCTTGGGGCGGCTGGCAGCGGGGGCAAAAGTGGGCTGAGCGGCCCGCCAGCTTAAGCCGCTGAATGGGGGTGCCACAGAGGCGGCAGGGATCCCCTTCCCGACTGTACACCCAGGCTTGACCTTGATAGTTGCCGTTGATCCCACGCAGATCCCGGTAATCACGCAGGGTGGTGCCCCGCTGCTCCAGCCCAACCCGCAACACCTCGATCAAAGCTTGCCGCAGGCGGCTTTTGGCAGCGTCGGAAAGCTGCGAGGCGGGCGTCAAAGGGTGAATACCGCTCAAAAACAGGGCCTCATCAGCGTAAATGTTGCCCACCCCCGCCACCAGGCCCTGATCCAGCAGGGCAGTTTTGATAGGGCGGCGGCTCTTCTGCAAAGCAGCTTGGAAATAGATTTCTGAAAAGGCCGGCGACAGCGGCTCCGGCCCCAAGCTCTGCAGGGCGGGGATCACCGTCTCCGGCTCCACCCCGGCGGGCACCAGCCACATCTGGCCAAAGGTGCGCAGATCAACAAAGCGCAGCTCCCACCCCTGCTCCAGGCGCAGCCGGACGCGAGTATGAACCGGCAAAGGCGCGGATCCCTGAACCCAGAGCAGTTGCCCGGTCATGCGCAGATGCACACCCAGAACCGCTCCGGAGTCCAGGGATCCCAAGAGATACTTGCCTCGCCGCTGCCACTGGGTCAAACAGGTACCAGCCAGCCCCTGCTCAAACTCCTCTTTGCCAGGGTAGGCCACGGTGCGAGGGAGAAGCACCTCCACCGCCAGGATGCGCAGACCTAGAGTAAGGCGCTGCAGATCCCGCCTGACGGTTTCAACCTCGGGCAGCTCGGGCACAGGACAGGAAGGCCAAAAGCTTGGTTTACTTGGCAGAGGTAGCTTTGGCTTTGGGCTTGGGCTCTTCCACCACCTCCAGCTCGTCCTCGCGGAAGTTGTTGGTGTTGATGTTGTAGTAGTTAACCTTGTCAAAGCGAACGATCACCGGGTAGAGGATGCCGCTGGTATCCACCGCTGCCACCGTTCCCACATCCCGATACCAGTAGGATTCTTTCCGCAACACACGGACTTTGGCACCACGCTGAATCGCCATAGGGGTTTTCTCCGTTGACCTGCACTTCAGATTACCCTAGTCGGTGGGAAGGCTGCGATTTCCGAACTTTTGTAACAGGGATCCCTGCCGTTCTGGGCTAGGGAGGAGAGATGAAACGCCGCACCTAGGAACCTGGCTCTTGTCCTCAACCGGAACACTGGTCATCGGCAGCTTCTTTCTTGCATTCGTAAAGAAATGCAAACTATACTGAAGGGTGGGTGGCATTCTTGTTTTCATTCTTTACAGATTCCACTCTTTTTGCTCCAAAGCACACAGCGGAGGTTCTTATGTCCAACCCCAACCTGTCTGAGCCCAAGTTTGGCTTTAACGAATATGCCGAGCGTCTCAACGGTCGCGCAGCCATGATTGGCTTTGTCCTGGCCATTGTCATCGAAGCGGTGACCGGCCAAGGCGTCGCCTCCTGGCTGGGGCTGATCTAGAAACTTGGCTTGCGGCAACCCCCCTCTCCCTGAGGGAGAGGGGCCGGGGGTGAAGGCAAAATCAAAAACAGATCCCTTCCTGGCGTTTGGCAATGGGCATGCGCCAGCCAGTGCCAAAGGCCCGGTCAGTGACCCGCAGTCCTGGAGGAGCCTGGTGGCGCTTGAACTCGGCATTTTGCACCAGCCGCAGCACCTGGTGTACGGTATCGGGATCAAACCCTTGGGCCACCAGCTCGGCAGCGGATTGGTGCTGTTCAACGTGCCGCTGCAGGATGGCGTCCAGCACGTCATAGGGGGGTAGGCTGTCGCTATCTCGCTGGTTCGGCCGCAGCTCTGCCGAGGGGGGCTTGCTGAGGATGGGAAGGGGGATCCGCTCCTGCTGCCGGTTGATCCAGCGGGCCAGGCGGTAGACCCAGGTTTTGGGCACATCGGAGATCACCGCCAAGCCACCGGACATATCCCCGTAGATGGTGCAGTAGCCCACTGCCAGCTCCGACTTGTTGCCCGTGGTCAAAAGCAGCCGGCCAAACTTGTTGGAGAGGGCCATGAGCAGGGTGCCGCGGATGCGGGACTGCAGGTTCTCTTCGGTAATGTCGGGGGGGAGGCCAGCAAAAGGCTCGGCCAAGAGATGTTGGTAGCTTTCCATAATCGCGTGAATGGGGAGCTTCAGGGTCGGGATCCCCAGGTTTTGCGCCAGTTGGTAAGCGTCCGTCAGGCTGCCGGGACTGGAATAGGGAGAGGGCATGAGCACTCCCAGCACCCGCTCTGGCCCTAGGGCGTCGGCGGCAATGACGGCAGTAACAGCCGAGTCGATCCCTCCCGACAGGCCCAGCAACACCTCGCGAAAGCCACATTTGCTGACGTAGTCGCGGGTGCCCAAAACCAAGGCTTCGTACAGCTCCGCTTCCGGCTCTGTTGGCCAGCGGGATCCCGGCGGGCTGGGTTCCTCATCACGGGGATGGAGCAGCGCCTCCACATCCACGATGAGCCGATCCGGCGCAAAAGCAGCAGCTTGGGCCACCAGCCGGCCTCGGCCATCTAGGGCGCAACTGGCCCCGTCAAAGATGAGGTCGTCGTTGCCTCCCACCTGGTTGACGTAGAGGATGGGCAGGGCGTGCTTGCGGGCTAGAGATCCGAGCATCTCCACCCGCAATTTTTGCTTGCCCAAGCTAAAAGGGGAGGCGGAAAGGTTAATCAGCAAATCGGCGCCGCAGCGGGCCATCTCTTCTACTGGATCGCGGTGGTAGCGGCAGTGCTGCCAGAAGTCGCGGTCGTTCCAGATGTCTTCACAGATGGTAAAGCCCAGTCGGCGGCCCCGGTACTCAATGGGTTGGGGTGGGGATCCCGGCTCGAAGTAGCGATCCTCGTCGAAGACATCGTAGGTGGGCAGGAGCGACTTCTGGAACCAGTGGCGGATCTGCCCCCTTTCCAGCCAGGCTGCCGCATTGTAGAGGGGCCGCCCCTCCGGCAGAGGGTTGGGCTGCACGGATCCCACCACCACCGGAATGCTCTCCTGCAGCCGGGCAGCCAACTGCTGCAAAACTTGGCCCGCCCTCTCGATCAGGGCCGGATAGAGCAGCAGATCCCGGGGTGGGTACCCCAACAGGGCCAGCTCAGACGTAATGGCCAGCTCCGCTCCTGCCGCCGCCGCTGCCTCGACCGCCGCACGGATGCGTTCAGCATTGCCGCTGAGATCGCCAACGGTGTAGTTGAGTTGCAACAGCGCTACCTTCACTTGGATCCCCTTGGCCGAGAACGGTTGCCCGGCAAATGGCAGACTCCACGATGATAGGCCAGCATGAATCGTTAAGTTTGGCCCTTCACCCCCCTTCTGCTGTTGCTGGCGACTCTGTTTCGGCTTCTGGATGGAAGTAGCGGTAAATCTGGCGGGCCAGCTTGGGGCCAATACCTGGCACCTGGGCCAACTGCTCTTCTGTGGCCATTTGAATGCGGGCAAGGGAGCGAAACGCCTCCATTAGCAGCTTTTGGCGCTGCTTGCCCAGGCCAGGGATCTCCTCCAGGACAGAAGCCTGTTGGCGTAGCTGCCGCTGCTGGCGATGGTAGGCTAGGGCAAAGCGGTGGGCCTCATCTTGGAGGCGCTGCAACAGCAGGCGGGCCGGATCCTGGGGCGGCAGCCGCAGCGGCAGCGGATCCCCGGGCCGAAAGATCTCTTCCTCCCGCTTGGCCAGGGCAATCACTGGCAGGTGATCCAGGCCCAGCTCTGCCAAGACAGCCATGACTGCCGCCAATTGCCCCTTACCGCCGTCAATGAGCACCAAGTCCGGCTGATCCTCAGGGGTCATTTTGCTGAAGCGACGCCGCGCCACCTCGGCATGGCTGGCAAAATCGTCGGAGTGGCCGGGCCGCACCTCGGGGTTGCGGATCCGATAGCGGCGGTAGTGCTGCTTGGCTGGCAAGCCGTCGATAAACACCACCTGGCTGCCCACCGCATCGGATCCCTGGAGGTGGGAAATGTCGTAGGCTTCCAAGCGGCGGGGAGCTGCCGGCAAATCCAAAACTTCTGCCAGGCGTTCCAGCGCCTCTGCCTCCCGGTTTGCCAAGCGCTGGCTGCGGGCTAGCTCCAGCCGGGCGTTTCGCTCCACCAGTTCAATTAGCTCCGCTTTGCTCTGCCGCTGGGGGGCAAGGAGACTGACCTTGCGCCCCTTTTTTTGGCTTAGCCAAGACTCAAGAAAATCGCGATCCGGCAGCTCGTACTGGGTCAAGATTTCCGAGGGAATTTCCACCGGGTCGCAGTACTGGTAATGCTCTTGCAAAACTCGCTGCAAAATAAGAGCCGGGTCGTCGCCACGGTTTTCAGCAATAAACCCCAGCCGTCCCACCAACTTGCCCACCCGCACCTGAAACAACTGGATGCAAGCTCGCGAGTCATCCATAGCCAAAGCCAGGGCATCGCGGCTGATGGTAGAGTTGGGCAAAGACACCTTCTGGGATTCGCCCAGTTGTTCTAGGCCACGAATTTGATCCCGGTACCGCGCCGCCGCCTCATAATTTTCTTGCTCGGCTGCCTGGGCCATTTTCTCCTTCAACTCCCGGATAAGCTCGTCCGTCTGCCCCTGGAAGATCATCGCCACTTGAGCAACGGTCTTGCGATACTCCTCCGGGCTGATCAAGCCTTGGCAGACACCAGGGCAACGCCCGATGTCGTAGTTCAAACAGGGGCGATCTTTGTAAAGGGGCTTGGGACGCTGGCGCAAGGGAAAAATGCGCTTCACCAGGCCGAGGGTGTAGCGCAGCAGGCCCACATCGGTATAGGGCCCGTAGTACTTATCTTGATTTTGGTTGAGACGGCGGTGGCGGGTAATGTAAATCTGAGGGTAAGGCTCTGACCACGTAATGCACAAGTAGGGGTATTTTTTTTCCTCCTTGAGGAGAACATTATAGGGCGGCTGATAGGTTTTAATGAGATTGTCTTCCAGGGCTAGGGCTTCGCTTTCGTTATCGGTTACGATAAACTCGATCTCGCAAACCTGAACCACCATGCGCTGAATGCGAGGAGGCAAGTCGCCGGTAAAGCGAAAATAGGATCGCACGCGAGATCGCAACTTCTTCGATTTGCCCACATAGAGAATCTGGTCGGTGGCATCTCGCATCAAATAGACACCAGGTTCGGTGGGAATCTCCTTGAGTCGGCTTTCTAGAACATCAGGGTTTTGAATCAGAGGGACAGTCATACAGCTTCGCTCCAACAGGCAAAGCCAGGGATCCCAAGGTTTTTATTCCGTGATGACTTGGCTCATGTAGTTTCTCCAAGTTTGGGCGGCAATGCTGCTGCTGCCGCGGGTGGGGCCGGCGTCGTCGTTGCCCAGCCAAATGCCGGTTACCAGAGGCGGGTTGGGTGTGTAGCCGATAAAGAGCAGATCCTTGTTGGCGGTGGTGGTGCCGGTTTTGCCCGCTTCTCCGATCCCAAGGCGAGCGGCAGTGCCGGTGCCGGAGCGGATCACGCCTTGCAATACAGCGGTCATCTGCTGGGCGACGCTTGCCGACAAAACCAGCCGCTGCGAGCGGGGATCCTCGCGGCCTGGGTAGATCTCGCGGCAGGTGCGAAAGTCTTCGGGGTTGGCGCAATCGCTGCTATCCAAGATGCGGCGGATGGTGTGGGGCCTGGACCAAAGGCCGCGATTGGCCAAAGGAGCAAAGGCCGCGGTCAGCTCCAGCAGGTTCACCTCCATCGTGCCGAGTACCAGGGAAGGATAGGGCTGCAAGGGGGATTGGATCCCCATTTGCCGCGCCATGGCCACCACCTGCTCCAGCCCCACCTGTTGGGCCAGCCGCAGGGCGATTACGTTTTCGGAGAGGATCAAGCCGCGGGCCAAGTCCATGGGGGCACTTCCCGAGCGGCAGCCCTGAAAGGTGAGGTTGCCCCAAGTAAGCGGCTCACAGGAGAGCACCTGCGAAAGCGGGATCCCCTGGCTGAGGGCGGCGGCGTAGGTGAAGACTTTGAAGGTGGATCCCGGCTGCCGTTGGGCTTGGGTAGCCCGGTTGAAGGGGCTGGCGTTGTAGTCGATCCCACCTACTAAGGCCAGGATTTCACCGTTGCGGCTGTCGAGGCTGACCAAGGCACCCTGACTGAAGCCCAGGCGGGAGCCCGCCTCGCGCACCGTTTGGGCCAGGGCCTGCTCCGCCAGCCGCTGGTAGGGCAAATGCAGTGTGGTCTCGATGATGAAGTTGCCCTCTGCCGAGAGGTCTTGGCCCAGAAGCTGCCGCAGCTCCTGGAAGACGGTGCTGTAGAAGTAAGGGGCAACCGTCGAGGTCTGGGAGCGCAGATTGGGGTTGAGGGTGAGGCGGCTGCGCCGGGCCCGCCGAATCTCCTCTTCTGGGAAGACTTGGAGCTCGCTGAGGCGATCCAACACCCGATCCCGGCCCCGCACGGCGGCATCGTAGTTGGCGATGGGGTTGAAGGCATTGGGAGCAGGCAGGATGGCGGCCAGGGTGGCGGCTTCGGAAAGGCTGAGCTGGCGGCTGGGGATCCCGAAGTAGAACTGGGCGGCGGTCTCAAAGCCGTAGATGCCGTTGCCCAAGTAGACGTTGTTGAGGTAGAGGGTGAGGATTTCGTCTTTGCTGTAGCGCCGCTCCAGCTTGAGGGCGGCAACAGCCTCCCGCAGCTTGCGGCCAAAGGTGTTGCCTGAGCCGGTGTAGTCGCGCAACACGGTGCGGGCCAGTTGTTGGCTGATGGAGCTGCCCCCCTGCTGCACCTCTCCGGAGCGCAGGTTGACCCAAAAGGCGCGGGCAATGCCCAGCAGATCGACCCCGAAGTGGGAGTAGAAGCGGTGATCTTCGGCGGCCACCACCACTTTGGGCAGAATCGGGCCGAAGGCCTCCAGGTTGGGCAGCTCCCGATAGATATCCCCCTGGTGGCGGCGCAGTTCGGTTTGCCGATCCCCGGCCAGGACGATGAGGGGGTTGCGATCGGCGGCGAGCGGCGGTTCTACTGAGAACTTGCTCCACTCATGGCCGATCCAAATTCTCACCCCCAGCCCCAAGAGCGCCATCAGGATCAGGCAGGCGCGCACCCCGTACACCTGCGGCGGCGGTGGATCCAACACCTGAATGAACACGCTCTCCGGATCCCGGGGCGGGCCAAGGCTGAGTCGCTGGCCATGGCGCAGGATCACTCGCCGCACCCGCTCGGCGCCGCCAAAGGGCTTGAGGCGAAAGACGCCGTTGGTGGAGTCTTGATCTTCCAGTTGGTAGCGACCGGCGTTCCACCCCAGCCAGTAGAGAATTGGGGGCAACGGGATCCGCCACCCCAGGCCGGGCAGACGCCAGCCCGGACGCGGACGGATGCGGGCGTGCAGATGGCTCACCGCAGGAGCGCGGATGCGGATGGTGGCCACCGTCTGGCTGCGACCCAGAATGTCGGATCCCTGCAGGGTGACCACTTGGGGGGGCTCTCCTGGGCAGGTGATCCGCAGGCGCACCGGGCGCTTGGGGGGAGGAGGCTCGGCGGGCTTGAGGAGAAGCGTAGGCCCGACCGGAAAGGGTCTCGCCAGGGTCTTGAAGAAGCGGGCGACGGTGCCCAGCACAGGATTCTTGTCTTCGGAAGCAGACATGGCTCAATCTCCCCGCAATTCCCGTGAGCGGCGCAGCAGCTCCTGCAGGGTCTGGCCGGGAGGAGGTCCGGCGGGGGCCGGACGGGGCTGGGCAACGGGGACGGTGGGCGGGGAAGGTGAAGGGCTGGGCGGGGGATCCCAAACGGCCAGGTAGAGGTGGCCCTGGGGGGTGCGCTCGACAAGGCCAGACCAAGGGCCGACACGGAACTGGACGCGCTCAGAACGGTTTTCCCGCACCGCCTGCAGTTCTCGCTGCAACTGGGGGGGCAAGGGGGCCTGCAGCATGTCTTCCAGCAGCCCTTCCGCCTGCGGAGCGGGCACGTCGTCGGCAACGGTGGCCTCGATTTGTTGCAGCGCCAGGCTGGATTCGTCGTAGGTGAGGCTCAAGTTCATGCCGCCCAAGCGGTACAGGTCGTACACGGTGTTGGGCCAAGCGCCCCGCCCCTGCTGGCTGGGGGATCCCAGGGCGGCCCGCACCACCTCGCGGGAAGTCTGGAGAGGGAAGGCGCGCAACACCGGCCCGCTGCCGCTGTAGGGCTCCAGCTCCGGCGCCGGATCCCGCTCCCTCTTGCCGGCGTCCTGGGCAGCACCGCCGTTGACCCGCTCCAGAGCAAGAGGTTCAGGGGCCGTATCGGGCTGCGCATCCGCTCCTGGGCGCTCATCCTCTAACTCCGTGGGAGCTGGCGAGGGGCGAGAGCCGGAGATCACCGGAGCCGCAGGGCGCTGCAGAAACCGTCCCAACTGCCAACTCACGAGGGCCCAGCCCAGCAGCCCGCCCATCAGGAAGAGGAGCAGGGATCCCCTGTTCTCCGCCGCAGTGGCCCTTGTCACGGGCCTGAGACGCAGCGTGCCGGCTGTTGCTAAAGGAGCAGGATCCCGAAGCGAGGCGCCACGGATCCCTGGCGATGGAAAGGCAACAGGGGCGGAACCTCGGATCCCGGCTTGGATGCGCTCCAGCTCTGCCAACACATTGGCCACCGTGGGCGGACGGGCAGCCGGATCTTTGGCCAAACAACTGAGGATGAGGTCGGAGAGGCCAGCGGGCAGTCCCAGCTCTTCCAGAGGCAGGGGGCGCTGCTTGTGGTGGGCCTGGTACCAGCCCGGGAAAGATTCCGTGGTGGGCTGGAGGGGCATCTGGCCCGACACCATCTGGTAGAGGATGATCCCGAAGCTGTAGATGTCGGAGCGGGCATCCAGCGGCAACCCTTCCAATTGCTCTGGGGAGGAGTAGGCCAGCGTCCCCAGGTAGGCGTGGGTGAGGCTCAGCGACTCCCGGGTGTTGAGCAACTTGGCAATGCCGAAATCCACCAGCTTCGCCAGCTCCCCCAAGCTCTCGTCGGCCACCACGATCACGTTGGCCGGCTTGAGGTCGCGGTGGATGACCTGGATCCGCTGCCCTTCCAAGAGGATCCCTTCGTGGGCCGCTTTGAGCCCCAGGCCAATTTGGCGGGCCAGGCGAAAAAAGCGCTCCAGAGGCAGAGGTCCCGCCGCCAGAATATCCTTGAGGGTTTGGCCGTTCAGGTATTCCATCACATAGAAGGGCACCCCATCGGTAGTGATGCCGTAGTCGCTCACCTTGACAATGTGCAGGCTCTTTTGGCCCAAAGCGGCGCAGGCTTTCGCTTCCCGCTCAAAGCGCAGGCGGGCCTGCTCGTCCATCGCCGGCTGGGAGAGCAGCTTAATAGCCACTTCCACCCCACCAAAGAGCAGATCTTGGGCCAAATAGACCCGCCCCATGCCTCCTTGCCCCAGCAGATGGGTGAGGCGATAGCGCTGGGCCAAGAGGCGATCCAAAAAGGGATCCGAGGAAGTGAACATAGGGGATGGCGACGATACAGAGAAGAGAGCAGGGCCCTGGCAAGAGTAGGCTACCTCTACCATAAGCACTGGGGCCCCAATAGGCCATGCCCACCCTCGTCGATCCGGTTGCCTTGAATGTCTTTGCCCGTTGTTTACCACCCCGACTACAGCGCCCCCCTGCCGCCGGGCCACCGCTTTCCCATGCAAAAATTTCGCCTCCTGCACGAGCTACTGCTGCGGGAAGGGGTGATCCGCCCTCAGCAAGTGCACCAGCCGGAGTTGCCTCCCCTGGCCTGGATCGAATCGGTGCACACGCCAGAGTACGTGCGGGCCTACTGTGAGGGATCCCTGGAGGCCAAGCTGCAGCGGCGCATCGGCCTGCCCTGGAGCCCTGAGCTGGTGCGGCGCACCTGTCGAGCCGTGGGCGGCACCGTCCTGACCGCCCAGTTGGCCCTGCGCCACGGCCTGGCTTGCAACACCGCCGGCGGCACCCACCACGCCTTTCCCACCTACGGCGCCGGCTTCTGTATTTTCAATGACCTGGCCATTGCCGCCCAAGTCCTGCTGCAGCAGGGGCTGGTGCACAAGGTTCTGATTGTCGACCTGGATGTGCACCAGGGCGACGGCACCGCCTGGATCTTCCGCTCCGAGCCGCGGGTGTTTACCTTTTCCATGCACTGCGCCGCCAATTTCCCGGCCACCAAACAACAGAGCGACCTGGACGTGCCTCTGCCGGTGGGCCTGGAAGACGAAGCCTATCTACAAATCTTGGCCGACCACTTGCCGGATCTCTTGGCCCAGGTGCGCCCCGATCTGGTGCTCTACGACGCGGGGGTGGATCCCCACCGCGAAGACCTCTTGGGCAAGCTGGCCCTCAGCGACGAGGGGCTGTTTCGCCGCGACATGCAGGTGCTGGACACCTGCTTAAAGCGAGGCTACCCCGTTGCCTGCGTTATCGGCGGCGGCTATGGCAAAGACCTTGCCCACCTTGTGTACCGCCACTCGCTGCTGCACCGCGCCGCTGGCGAGGTCTACCGGCAATACTGCCTCTAGAAGGGCACAACTAAGCGTATTCGGCGATCACCACCGTGATGTTGTCTCGCCCGCCCCGCTCTTTGGCCGCCTCGATTAACTTGCGGGGGAGCTGCTCCAAGTCCTCTACCTGCAGGCAATACTCGGCGATAGCCTCGTCATCCAGCTCTTCGGTGAGCCCGTCACTACACAACAGCAGGCGATCCCCCGGACAAACTGTAATTGGCTGCACAGCAGGCGGCCCCGCATCGGGCCGGCCCAGGCAGCGCTCGAGAATATGTCGCCAGGGGTGGACGCGGGCTTGCTCTTGCGTCAACTCCCCTTGGCGAACCGAGCGAGCCACCAAGGTGTGATCCTCCGTCATCTGTTGCATCTGGGATCCGCGCAGGCGGTAGAGGCGGGAGTCGCCAATGTGAGCACTCCAGCAGTTGTTGTGGGGATCCACCATAGCCACCACCACGGTGGTGCCCATGTCTGCCCGCTCTGGGTTTTCCCGCTGGTCTTTCAGAATGGCCTCGTTGGCTGCTTCTACCGCTTCGCTGAGCAACTTGGGTGCCGGCACGTTTTTCCAGCCTCGATCCAGATAGGCCCGGATGGTCTCGACAGCCAACAAGCTAGCCGTTGCCCCAGCAGCGTGCCCTCCCATGCCATCAGCAACGATGAAGTAACGTCCTTCTGGATCACAGTAGTAGGCATCCTGATTGCTGCTGCGGACCTTGCCTGGATCCGTAGCGCAGGCATATCGTCGCATCACATCAGTCGCTCTGATCCATTTGCCTTTAAGAGTACCCTGACCAGCGCCAAGGCGGCGAGAACGGCCAAAGCCAGGGTGACAATCGCTAAAGTAGCATGCCCGGCCAAAAATAGCTGGGTTGCGCTGAGAAAAAAGGTTGCAAACAACACTGCGTAAATGGTGCCCAGGCCGGTGTTGTTCAGCCGGCGCATCAGGCGCTCTGCCTCGCTCGAGCGAACCCGCAGGCGCAGTTCCCCCTGTTCCAACTTGCGCAAGGTCGATTCAAGACGGCGGGGCAAGCTGAGGCTGCTACTGGTGAACTCTGCCGCCTGGCGGCTGACCTGGGCTAGCAGAGTCTCCGTCTCCGGTCTGCTGCCGTTCATCAGCTCCTCCGCGAAAGGCTTGGCCACTTCCAGAAAATTGAACTCCGGATCCAACCCTTTTCCCAGCCCCTCCAACGTGGTCAGGGCCCGCATCACGAAGGTAAAGGTGGCGGGAAAGCGAAACGGCTGATCGTAGGCCAGCTCGTAGAGGTCTTCGCTGATGGCCGCCACGGAGATTTCTCCTGGGTTGCTGGAAAAGGGTTTATCCATAAAGTGATCCAGCATGTACTGCACCGAGCGACGCACCGGCGCCAGATCGGCGGTGGGCACCAGCACCCCCAGCTCCACCAGCGAGGCCACCACCAGGTCGGCATTTTTGGCCACCACAGCCGCCAGCATGGCCATCAGCTTTTCCTTGATGCCGGGGCGAATGCGCCCCATCATGCCGAAGTCGTAGAAGATCAGCGTGCCATCCGGCTTGACGGCAATGTTGCCAGGGTGGGGATCGGCGTGAAAAAAGCCGTCCTTGAGCAGTTGCCGCAAATAGGCCTCTGCCCCCAAGCGGGCCAAAATCTTGCGATCCAGCCCCGCCGCACTCAGGGCTTCGTAGTCGCTGATCTTGATCCCCGGCAGGTATTCCAGCGTCAGCAGGCGGGGGGAAGTGTAGCGCCAGTACACTTTGGGGACGGCAATTTGCGGCATATCCCGAAAGTTGCGGCGAAAGGTGTCGGCGTTGCGGCCCTCGTTGAGGTAGTCCACTTCCTCCCAGAGGGTGCGGCGGCACTCTTCGTAGATGCCGATCCAGTCTCGGCCCGGCCCGCCCCACCGGGTGCGGTACTGAAAAAACTCGGCGACCCCGCGGCAGATCTCCAGATCAATCGTGAACAGGCGGGTCAGGCCCGGACGCTGCACCTTGACAACGACTTCTTCGCCAGTCTTGAGCTTGGCGCGATGTACCTGTCCCAAGCTGGCTGCAGCCAAAGGGGTGGGATCGAAATAGCTGTAGATCTGCTCAATCGGCTTGCCCAACTCTTGCTGCACGATGGCCGCCACCTGTTCGTAGCCAAAGGCGGGCACCCGATCCTGCAGCTTGGACAGCTCCTCGACATACTCGGCGGGGAAGAGATCGGCGCGGGTGGAGAAAAACTGCCCCACCTTAATAAAGGTAGGGCCCAGGTGGAGCAGCGTCTCACGGATCCAGATGGCTCTGGCGCGGCGGCGTTTGGCCTTGCGCTCTGGTGTGGCCTGCCCCCCGTAGCTCCACGCCTGCTGATCCAGCCAGAGGTAGAACAGCCAGGTGAGCACAAATCGCCAAATATCCAGAAGGCGGCCCCAGCGGGTGTAGTTTTCCCGGGCCCAACGGTAGGCGGTATAGGGCTTGACGGGTTCGGATCCCAAAAAGGTTCGGGATCGGAGTGTGCTGGCGTTCAAGCGTTTCGACTCCGATACTTCTGCAATTCGGAGCGCAACTGCGCCACCTCTGCCCGTAGGTCGTCCAAGGTTGCCTGCAGATCCTCTGTCTTGAAGGGCGGCGGCACTATTGCTTGGGTAGCTAGCGATGCTTCCGCCTCAGCCCGGGCCATGACATCCTGGGCAAAAGTCTGCCAGCCCTCTTGGAGCTCCGCCCACACCTTGCCCACTTCCCCAGCAATGTCGGCGAAGGTGCTCTCCAAGCGCTCTCGCAGCACGTCGGCCACCGCCTTGCCGACGAAAAAAGCCCGTACAACTGGATTCTTCATGCAACCCAAGTGTTAAGAAGCATCACCCAAATTATAACGAATCCTGCTCCAACCAAGCCGAAAAGCCGATCCACCCCAGCGGCGTCGGATGATCGGCTCGACCGGCTTGGCAAATGGAGGAAGATGCGGCGGGTGGGCTGCCCAACCTCAGCGGCGGTTGGTGGTCATGTCAGGGATCTTCAGATCGAAGACACTGATGTTTTGCCGCGCTGCCGGCTTGGGATTGAGCATGCGGGCCATGTTGAGGAAGTTTTCCGGATCCCCCGGCTTGGGAGGACGGGTAATTCGATAGGTGCGCACCACTTCCCGCGTCGAGCGCTTCACGCCGGAAACATCCCGCCACCGCGCTCCGTAGCGGGGGGTCACCAGGTTGGCCGGCTTCTCTGAGAGGCGACGGCGCTGGTAGGGCACCACATCGTCCCCAAAGGCGGCGTTGTACTCCTCACTATCGATGACAGCATCAATAAAGCCGTCCAGCCCGCGGGTGGCAAGGATGATGGAGTATTTGATGCGCTCCTGCTGGCTGTAGGTGGGCCGGCCCAGGAAGCGCTGGAAGGTGACCTCGACGAAGCGGTAGTTGTCGTTAGGAACCATGACCAGATCCCGGTACACCTCCGATTTGCCCAGGCCACGGATAAACTCTTTCACCGAGATCGCCCCGTTGCGCAACTGGGACTCCAGAGCTTTTTGCCGGTAGCTCTCCAGCATCAGGTGTTCGCTGAAGATCTGCCGGTAGGCGGCGCGGATCACATTCTCGATGCCCGTCGGGTCGTCGGGGCGATAGACGGGCGGGGTTTCGTCGCTGGGTACAAAGTAGCGGTTCACCCGCACGTTTTGCGTGGTGGGGCGATCGGCAAGCAAGGGAAGAGACATAGGCTGTGCTCCTACAAGAAACAAAACAACTAAAGAAGAAGAGGCTACCGCTCAGCAGCCAGCTCCTGCTGGCTGAGGCGAGCGCGGAGGGGAATCAAGGGATCCGCATCCTGCAAAGCCATCTGGAGAGCCGCTGCGGCTGCGGGGCGCAGGGACGCTTCCCCCAGCCGAGCCAAGTCCGTCAGGGATCCGACGGCAGCATAGCGGACGCCCCAGTCAGCGTCGCCCAAGCACTGACGCAACAGGTGCAAAGCTTGCTCTTGGTCGGAGAGAGGCCTCCGTGCAGCTACCCGCCCCAGCCCACGGGTTGCCGCCCGCCGCACGCTGGGGGCGAAGTCCGCCACAATGGCTTCCGCCAAAAAGGGGTAGGCATCCCCGTGGCCGATACGGGCCAACGCCCGCACCGAATAGGCACGTGCCCCATAGTCGAAGCCATCGATGTTGGCCAGCAAAGGCTGTACCGCTGCCTCCCCGAAGCGCAGCACCTCTTCCAGGGCGGCTTCTCCCACGGCAGGGCGGTTGAAGCCAAAGGCGCGAATGAGCAGGGGGATCCCTTCCACGTGGCCCAAGGATCCCAGCGCTCTCACCACCCGCAACAGCTCTTCCGCTGAGGTGGCCTGTTCCAGTTCAGCAGCCAGTTGAGCCACAGCAGTAGGAAGCACTTGCGCAGCCGAGGAAGAGGACATAGACAACCCACAGGCCGAAGGTAAGGTAAAGAACAAAACATTCGAGTGAGCCAACACGGGGGAGAGCCCAAAGCCCTTCCACGTCTAGAACAGCCTGTCCAGCTGCGGGATGATCGCCGCTGCCACCCGATCCGGCGGCACCCGCCCCAACTGTAGCGCCACGTCGAACAGGCGCTTCAGAGCGTTGATGCGCAGGTTAAGGGCCACATCGGCTGTCGCCAACAGCGACGCTCCTGCCACCCAGCCGGATTCTGCTAGATCGAAAAGGGCCGCTTGGCGCAGGCTGAAATTGGGGTGGGCCAGCAGCGCCACCAGAACTTGGGTCAGCTCCTCGGCTTGCGTAAAGCGATAGAGCACCCAGGCAGCTGCCGAACGCACCCGCTCCGAAGGGTGGCTCAAAAAAGGCCGGATCGCCGCCTCGGCCTCGGTGGCACCGAGCTGGCCCAGCGCCTCGATGAAGGCTTCCCAGGGCTGCTCCTGCTCCCGCGACTGCAGCAAGGCCAGCAAGGGATCCACCGCTCGCCTGTCCCCTAACTGGGCCAGGGCGTAGGCAGCCTCTTCCCGCACGTGCAGATCGGTACAGGCAAGTGCCTCGATCAGGCCGGGCACGGCCCGCACGTCGCCAATTTGCCCGAGGGCTTTGGCGGCATTGCGCCGTAGCGGGTAGCCCCCCAAAGCGGTGCGATCCCGCTCATCTCGCAACGCCAGCAGCAGCGGCTCCACGCCCCGCGGATCCCGAACCGTGCCCAAGTACCAAGCGGCATAATACCGATCTTGGGGATCATCCCCCTGCAGCCGCGCTATTGCCTGCTCCCAGGTGAGCGGCTGGGGTAGCACCGCTGTGTTGGATGTCATGGGAAGCCTTGCAGAGCCGTCCATGGAATCGAGGCCACCTTGCCAATAACTGCGGTTGAGCAGGGGGATCCCTTACTCAGCAGCGCCGTTGCTCTGGGGAGGGGCCACCGATAGAGCAGTGACCTGCACAATTTTGCCGCCCATCCGCAGAATGCGCTGCATCTCGGCAGACAGCCGGCTGTAAGGAACTGTGGTGCTCATGGTGCTGCGACGCACCTTAGCAGAGGTGGCCAGAGCATCGGGCGGGTTAAGCAGGCCAGTGTACTCAACCTTGTAAACCCGGCTACCGGCTTCCGTCAAAGTTTCAGGGCCGCTGGTGCTTTGACCAAACATCGCTTTCCCCCGAGTCGAGTTCAACTTTGTGCAGCACCTGGGCACAAAAACCCCCTCAACACCAGAGGGGCCCCAAAAGCCACCTCCAGAGGCGGAGCTGTACCCAGGCACAAGCGCTTGGGAAGCAGGCAGGCAACCTAGCCGGCTCGAGAAGAGCCGCGGTGCCGAAAACCTGGAAACGACCGGCTCAGCTTTACTTGGGCTCCTGCCTGCTCTATAGGGGCACTTAATTGAAAGACGAAGAAAGAGAGCGCTCCCCCAAAAACGGGATCTCTACTCTGGCATCCCTTAGCTAAGGGCGTTGATGGCGTAATCAAAGTAAATGGCTGCCTCGTTGGCTGCTTGGCCCTTCAGCATGCCCAGTGCACGGCTCTTCATGTGTTGCAGAGCCACAATGTACCAGCTCGGGGAGAGGTTAAAGGAGCGGTTCACCTCCCGCAGGCCAGCCACCAAGTATTCATCGAGGGGGCCCGTGCCGCCTGCAACCAGCGAGTAGGTGATAAAGCGCAGATAGTAGCCAATGTCGCGGGCACACTTGGCCTGAAACACATCGCCATGGCCCATCTCGCCCGGCTGGGTCAGGTAGGGGAAGCGCTTGAATACTTCCTGCACCGCTTCGCGCACCAGCGTTTGTTGGTTTTGGGTCAGGACACGGGCCGCTTCTAGAGAGGCAGCAGCGCGCTGGTAACGACCATTAACGGCCTGCAGCTCGCTGGCATTGAGAAAACGCCCTTGATTGTCAGCAGCGGCAATCGCTTCGGTAATGACAGTTTTCACCTTGCAACTCCTAAATGCGTTGACTGTTAGCAAAAGTCTTAGTTGAGCAGCCGGCACCCCTTTAAGTGGGGGATGCCTTTCTGCCTATCGGAAAAAGGGATCTAGACGATCTCAGGGAGCTTTAAAGAGAGACGACCGCCTTCAACCCTCAACTTACCCTCAACTTAAACAATGGCGGCAGCCGCCTTGTCGAAGTAGCTGGCCACCTCGCTTTGCAGCGCCGAGCAGTCGCCAGGGGTGATGCCGTTCGGATCCATAATCTTGGCCAGGGCTTCCTTCTTCATGGCCGCAATGGCGTTGGCCATGGAGCTGGTGGGCACCCCCAGCGCAATGTAGGTCTCCCGCAGGCCGTTGAGGCAGCGATCTTCCAGCACCGAGCTGTCCCCCGCCAGGGTGGCGTAGGTGATGTAGCGCAAGATGATCTCCATATCGCGCAGGCAGGCAGCCATGCGACGGTTGGTGTAGGCATTGCCGCCAGGGGCGATCAGATCCGGCTCCTGGGCAAACAGGGAACGAGCCGCATTGGTTACGATTTGGGCGGCGTTGCTGGTCATGCGGTTGACCGCATCCAGGCGCTTGTTGCCCTCTGCCACCAAAGCCGCCAAACGGTCAAACTCTTGATCACTTAAAAAAGCACCGCGTGCATCTGCCTGAGCGATCACCCGGGTAAAGGCGTCTTGCATGATGGATCTCCTTCTGGTCTTTCCAAAAAGCGATGGGCGACTGGCTGAACCTCTCAAAAGCGGGATCCCAAACTTTGTTGTTCGCGGGATCCTCCTTGCCCAAAAACCGGGGATCCTGTGGAGCGGGTTGCTCAAAACTACCCCCACCGAAGCCCCAGATTTTGAGACAAGTCAAGAACCTCTGCGACTTTCAGACAGCCGAGCATCCAGGTCAATTTTATAGCGTGGGAGGGATGAGTGTTTTGTGAAGATTTACAAATAAACAGGCACCAGAGTGTCTGCTTGGCCGCCAATCCTCTGGCTCTGTTGGGTCAGCAGGCCGGAAACCGGTCGGCGAGGGTAGTAACAAAATGTAAACATTCGTTTTACTTGTTTTGAGATAAAGGCAAGCCTCTTGCCCACACACTGAAGCAGTCAATGTTCGGGGGTACCTATTCCTTGCAGAGCAGCTTTTAGATCCCGGCAGAAGTGGGCGATTTGTTGCAGCCCCTGGGCGGGAGTGGGGGCTTTGGCCAGCCGTTGCACGAAGGCACTGCCCACGATAGCGGCATCGGCTCCCCAGAGAGCAATCTGGCGGGCTTGGTCGGGGGTGGAGATGCCAAAGCCCACCCCAATCGGCAGAGAGGTGTATTGGCGCAACTGCTGCAGCAAGGCCGGGATCCGCTGCTCCAGGGTGGCCCGTTCGCCGGTGACGCCGGTGGTGCTGACCAAGTAGATAAAGCCGCTGGACTGTTGGGCAATACGGCGCATCCGCTCCGGGGGACTGGTAGGGGCCACCAGTAGGATCAGGTCGATCCCCTCTGCCTGCGCTGCTTCCCGCAGGGATCCGGCCTCTTCCAGGGGCAGGTCGGGGACGACTAAGCCAGCACAGCCGGCCCGGCGCAGTTGCTGCACAAAGGTGGGGAGGCCGAGCTGGTGGATGGGGTTGTAGTAGGTGAAGAGGATGAGAGGGGCCCGCAGCGAGAGGCACCTCAAGCCCTGCAAGATGGCACCCAAGGTAACACCCCGCTTGAGGGCGCGGGTAGCTGCTGCTTGGATCACGGGTCCATCGGCCAGGGGATCCGAGTAGGGCACCCCCAGCTCGATGAGATCAGCGCCGTGGTGATCCAGCACCTGCAGAGCCTCAAAGGTGGTTTGCAAGTCGGGATCCCCGGCGGTGAGGTAGGGGATGAGGGCGGCTTCGCCGCGGCTGCGCAGCGCCTGAAAACACGCGGTGATCCGTCTGGGCATGGGATCCATCCGAGCTGAGGAGATGAAGAGAGTTGAGAGCATCCCCTACTGTAGCGCTTGCCGGGATCCCTAGGGGATGGGCACGAAATCATAGCCCGTGCCGGAGCGGTTGCCCCGCTCAATGCGCACCAGCACGTTGGGGGCATCGCGGTCGCCGGAGGGCAAAAAGCGCACCTCCCCGGAAGCGCCGTCTGGCAAGCGGAAGTTGGAGTCGCCAAGGGCAGTGAGAATGCCGCTGCGGCTGGGGGATCCCTGCCGAATAGCCTGGAGAAAAACACGGGTGGCGTCGTAGGCCAGGGCGGTGCGCCAACTTACCTGCCCTCCCCACATCTGGGCTGCCTTCTGGGCAAAGCCGCGGCTGCGGGGAAGATCGGGATGCCAGGGCACCGCCACCACCATGCCCTCCACCGCTGCTCCCCCTTCCTTGAGGGTGGTAAGGCTGAAGAGCACATCCCCCCCCACCAGGGCAAGGGGTTGGCCGAGGAGGGCGTTCTGGCGGGCAACGGCCAGCGCTTGTTCGGCTACGGAAGCCGTGGGCGCCAAGAAAGCCGCCTGGGATCCCTGCTCCAGTGCTCTCCGGAGGCTGGCCTGGGGGTTGAAATCGGCGGCTGTTAGGTCAAAGGTGGCCAGCACAATCCCCCCTTCGCTGGTCAGGGTGGAGGCAAAGGCGTCGCGCAGGCTGGTGCTATAGGCGCTGTTGGGGTTGTAGAAGATGGCCACCCTCTGCAGGCGCAGCTTGTTAAGGACATAGCGGGCCAGTTGCGTGCCAGCAATCTGGTCGGAGGGGACGGTGCGAAAGATGGCGTTCCCCAGCAGGCTGATGCGGGTGCTGGTAGAGGTGGAGGAGATCATGGCCAGGCCGGCAGACTGATAGATCTCAGCCGCCGCCAGGGTGGCATCGCTGGCGTTGTGGCCGATCACCCCCAAAATCTCAGGCTGGCCCACCAGCGCTTTGGCCACTGCCGCCGCTCGCTCCGGGTTATCCCCGTCGTCGGCAATCACCACCCGCAGCAGCCGCCCCCCAAGGCCCCCCTGTTGGAAAAGCTCCTCTTGGGCCTGGGCCACGCCCCGCAGCGTCTCTTTGGCGCGGTTGGGGTTGCTGGAGATGGGCACCACCACGGCCAAGCTCAAGGGGTTGCCCTGCTGCTGGGCGCGGGCGTTGTTCAAAAAAATGCGCGCTTCCGGGTCGTTGCGGTTGTTCTGCAGCCCCATCTCCAAAAGCGGGATCGCCGCCCCAAAATTGCCCTGGCGGATGAGCTCTGCGGCAGCCACGGCGGCGGGGCTGCTATCGGCAAAGAGGGTGCGCTCGCCGCTGGTTAAGAGCAGATCCTGGGCCCTACTGCCCAACCCTGGCAGCGACACTCGCGGCAGCGAGATCCCTGGCGGCCAGCGAAGGTAGCCCGCCCGCCAAGCGCGATGACCGCCCCAGAAGAGCAGGAGCCCCAGAGCAATGTAGACGATGGGTGGCGGAGACTTGGCAACCATGGGCCCCAAAGAAGAGAACAACAGCAGAATCCGGGCAGCAGGGGTATCGCTCACACTTTCAGGAAGCTCCTGGAACCCCTCTCTTCAAGGATCTTCAAGAATTTCTTGAAGCATACCCGAAGGATCGGGCCGGTAGGTAGGGCTGTTGCGGTATTGGCGCTCCAGGTGCTCCACAATGGAGACAGGAACAGAGGGAGTTGCCGAGGGCTCTTCTGGGTGTACGCTGGGGCTCAGTCTCCCAGTTAGCCTGCAGAGATGGGGCCCAAACCCCTGCAGCGATCAGCAAAAGGACGATAGCGGCGGCGTCAAGCAATGCGACATCGGGTCAAGACGCTGGCTTTCCCTTCCCATGATAGAGGTTGTCGAAAACCCTTTACCTCAGGATCCGCTCGAACAAGCCCTGTGGGACTGGCACCGGGGCCAGGCCAGGGGCTCCCTGCGCTTGCACGCCTACAGCGCCGAGGGGATCCCGCTGGCAGAGGAGCCCCAGGTGGTCTCGCCGGAGGTGTTCTTCACCCAGGAGCTGCCAGAAGTGGAGGCCCTGGCTTTGGATCTCTGTCGCGGTCGCGTGTTGGACATTGGTGCCGGCACAGGCCGCCACAGCCTGCTGCTGCAGGAGGAGGGGTTGGCTGTGGCCGCCCTGGATCGCTCCCCCGTGGCGCTGCGGATCATGGCCGAACGGGGGGTGCGCTGCCGCATTGCCGCCGACCTGTTCTCCTGGGAGGGGCCGGAGGAGCCCTTTGATACGCTGCTGCTGCTGATGAACGGCGCTGGCCTGGTGGGATCCCTGGCGGGTTTGGAGTGTTTTTTAACCTTGGCCCGCCACTGGGTTCAGCCTACCGGCCAGTTGCTTGTGGATTCCACCGATCTAAGCGACCTCAGGGAAGATGGCGGCTCGGCGGATCTGCCGCAGGTAGAAAGTTCAGCCGATTCTGAAGCCGAGGATTGGGAGAAGGGGAAGGACTTGAAAGCGGCGGGCGAGGCAAAAGCCAAGGTGGTGAACTTTGTGGCCGAGTACAACGGGCAGCGCGGGGATCCCTTTCCCTGGCTGTTTGTGGATCCGGAGACCCTGCTGCGCTATGCCCACGCCCACGGCTGGCAGGGACAAATTCTCTACCAAGAGCCGGAGGGAGCCTTTCTGGCACGGCTTGCGCCTCTCTAAGCCCAGCCCCTTAGTGGGAAAGGATCTGCGACAAAAAAGGCGGGAACGCCCTTCCTGGGGGTTGCTGAAAAACTCTTGGGGGGTGTTTTCTTCCACGATCTTGCCGCGGTCAAAATTGAAAACTTGACCGCCCGATCTGTTGAGGCCAGAATCCGGGATCCCAACTCCTAGAAAGAACCCCACTGGCAGGGCAAGCCCAGTCCAACAGCGATACTCTAGGCGATACTCTAGAAGGTGTTCTTGAGTAAGTCCGTGCAAACAATGGCTCAGCCTGCCCTGCGCATCCTGCTCGTGCGCCACGGTGAGAGCACCTTCAACGTCGAAAATCGCATCCAAGGCCGCTCCGATCTCTCTCGCCTCACCCCCAATGGAGAAGCGCAGGCACAGCGGGTAGCTGAGGTTCTGGCCGGGATCCCCTTGGATTACACCTACTGCAGCCCTCTCTCCCGTGCCCTCGACACCGCCTGTATCATTCTCAAGGAGCGAGCGGGGATCCCTTTGTCCATCAGCGAGCACCTGCGGGAGATTGACCTGACGGCCTGGGAGGGCTTGACCTTTGCCGAGGTGAAGGAGAAATACCCAGAAGATTACCACCTATGGCGGCACCGTCCCGACGAGCTAGAGCTGGAGGGGCGCCTTCCGGTGCGGGATCTCTGGCAGCAGGCGCAGGAGTTTTGGCAACTGCTGGCCGAGCAAGTGAAGTCAGCGCCCCCCACCTCCTCTGATCGGGGAACCGATCCAAGGCATCCCCTCAACGTTCTCGTCGTCGGGCACAGCGGCATCAACCGCGCCCTGGTCAGCACCGCCATCGGCCTGGGGCCGGTTCACTACCACCGTCTTGGGCAAGATAACTGCGCCATCAGCGTTCTCAACTTTCCCCAGGGCCTGGGGGCGCCGCCACAACTGGAATCTTTGAATATCACTGCCCATCTGGGTCAGCCTCTGCCCAAACGCAAGCGGGGGATGCGCATCCTGCTGGTGCGGCACGGCGAGACGCAATGGAACCGGGAGCAGCGCTTTCAGGGGCAGCGGGATATTCCCCTCAACGCCACTGGCGAGGAGCAGGCAGCTAGGGTGGCGGAGTTTCTGGCCGATCAGCCGCTGAACCTGGCTTTTTCCAGCCCGCTGAAGCGCCCCTGGGCCACGGCGGACGCCATCTGCAGCAACCACCCCAACCTGATCCTGCGCCCGATGCCGGAGCTGCAGGAGATCTGCCACGGCGATTGGGAGGGCAAGCTCCAGAGCGAGGTGGAAGCCGAATACCCAGGCGAGCTGGAGCGCTGGCAGCGGGATCCGGCCACGGTGCAAATGCCCAACGGGGAAAACCTGTACCAAGTGTGGGATCGCACGCGCTCGGCATGGGAAGAGATTTTGGCCATCACCGCCGCCCAATTTCCCGAAGGCACGGCCGTGGTGGTGGCCCACGACGCCATCAACAAGGCGATCATCTGCCAGTTGTTCGACCTTTCCCCCCACGCCTTTTGGATCTTCAAGCAGGGCAATGGGGGCATTACCGTTATCGACTACCCCGACGGCAAGGACGGCGCTCCTGTTCTCAAAGTGTTGAACCTCACCACTCACCTGTCCGGCCAGATTTTCGACTGCACCACAGCGGGTGCGCTTTAGCGAGGTGGAAGATGGGATCCACCTTCCCTGCCGACCTGAGCCTGCTCAATCTCTGCCTCCGTGGGGTGCGCCTGTTGGATCCCTGGCAACAGCGGGATGAGGTGACCGACGTGTGGCTACAGCAGGGCCGCCTCCGGGCTACTCAGCCAACGGGGATCCCTGCCGACATCCCCCGCCTGGATGCTACTGGCTGGGTGCTGGGGCCAGGTTTGATAGATCTGTACGCCCACAGTGGCGAGATCACTAACGAAGAGCTCTCCCCCGGCCGCGAGACCCTCACTTCTCTAGGGGCGGCAGCTCTGGCAGGGGGGTTTACCCAAGTGGGTCTTCTCCCTGCCCCCCTGCCGGGAACGGCGACTTTCCCGGTGCTGAACCAGCCGGAGCAGGTGGGCCGCTACCGCCGCCGACCTGGGGATTCCCGCTGGCTGCCCTGGGCTGCTTTGAGTTTGGAGGACAAGGGAGAGACCGCCAACCCCTGGGGAGAGCTGGCCCAGGCAGGAGCCATTGGCTTTGCCACTTCCTTTAGCAGCACATCATCCGCAGGTTCCCCGGTCTTGTTGCGCCGGGCCCTGGAGTATTTGCGGCCTTGGAATAAACCACTGCTGGTTTGGGCCTGGGATCCCACCCTGGCGGGCTCGGGCAGCCTCTACGAGGGGGTGTGGGCCCTGCGCCTAGGGCTGAAGGGGATCCCAACTAGTGCCGAAACTGCCGCCTTGGCCCGCCTCCTAGAAGTGATGCGCAGCGTTGCCTCGCCGGCGCCGGTGCATGTGATGCGCCTTAGCCAAGCCCGCAGTCTAGAGCTTGTCCAGCGGGCCCAGGCAGAGGGGCTGCCAGTTACCGCCAGCACCACCTGGATGCACCTGCTCTTGGCGGAGGAAGCCGTCTTGGAGCACGGCTACGATCCCAACCTGCGCCTGCTGCCTCCTCTGCCACCCGTCGCCGACCGGGAGGCCCTTATTGCCGGGATCCGCAGCGGCAGCTTGGGCATCGCCACGGATCATGCTCCCTACACCTACGAGGAGAAAACCCTGCCCTTTGCCGAGGCTCCTCCTGGGGCCATAGGCCTGGAGTTGGCCTTGCCGCTGCTGTGGCAGAACCTGGTGGAGACGGGATTGCTAACAGCGCTACAGCTCTGGTCGGCCCTCAGCCTCTACCCGGCCCGCTGCCTGGGGTTGGAGCCGCCCTGTCTGGATCCCGGCAGTGACTGGGTGCTCTTTGATCCAGCCCATACCTGGACAGTTTCAGCAGCTACCCTCCGCTCCCACTCCCAAGCCACTCCCTGGTTGGGCAAGACCCTGCGCGGCAAGGTGTTGCACACCCACGTTGAAGAAGGAAGCTAGCCCTGAGGCCGAGACCGGCAAAACCCGTTCTCGTTGCCCGCAGGGCCGTGAATCCCCTCCCATGCAAACCCAGATCCTCCCCCCCACCCCTGAGCACCTTGCCCTGGCGGCTGAAGCGCTGCGGCAGGGCCAGTTGGTGGCCATGCCTACAGAAACGGTCTACGGCCTGGCAGGCCACGGCCTCAACGAGCAGGCGGTGGCCAAGATCTTTGCCGTCAAGGAGCGCCCCCGCTTCGATCCCCTGATCCTGCATCTGCCGGCTGGGTTGGATCTGGAGGCACTGCAGGGCTGGCTGGTAGATCTGGCGGCTTTTACTCCCGCCGCTCGCGCTCGCCTGGGATCCCTCGTCAACACCTTCTGGCCGGGGCCGCTGACCTTGGTGCTACCTAAGGGATCGCAGGTGCCGGATCTGGTCACCAGCGGTTTGCCCACCGTAGCCCTGCGGGTGCCGGCCCACCCCGTAGCCCAGGCTTTGCTGCAGGCAGTTCAGGTGCCCTTGGCTGCCCCCAGCGCCAACCGCTTTGGCCGCCTCAGCCCCACCTCGGCCCAGGCTGTCTACGCCGAGTTGGCGGGGCGGATCCCTTACATCTTGGACGGGGGGGAGTGTGCCGTAGGCGTGGAATCGACAGTCCTCAAGCTTAGCCCCGATGGCACCCCCACCTTGCTGCGCCCCGGCGGGATCCCACAGGAAGTTTTGGCATCCCACCTCAATTTGCCCCTCAGCTCTCCCCCTGCCCCAGACCGCAAGGAGAGGCCAGAGGCTCCCGGCCAACTGAGCAGCCACTACGCCCCCGGTAAGCCCCTCTGGCTTTTGCCCACTGCCTTTACCCAGCTTCAGCCCGAGGACTGGCAACAGTTGCAGCGCTTGGCCACCGGCCACTCGCACCTAGGCATTCTCAGTTTCGCCGCCAAACCAGAACTGCTGGCAGAAAGCCTCTCCCACCACTGGCCTGAGGTCACCTTTACCCTAGAATGTCTGGGCCCGGATCCCAACTTGGCGGCCCGCGCCCTCTTTGCCAGCCTGCGCCGCCTGGATGAGGGAGCGGCCACTCTGCTGTTGGCCGAACCGCCACCGGTCGTCACCGGCCTAGGTTATGCGATCATGGATCGACTACGACGGGCCAGCCGCTCATGGAAGTCTCCCCTCTCGTCGCTATCGTAATGGGCAGCGATTCGGATCTGCCCACCCTGGCACCCGCTGCCCAGGTGTGTGAGGAGTTCGGGATCCCCTACCAACTGCAGATCCTCAGCGCCCACCGCACCCCTGAGGCGATGGTGGACTTTGCCCGCCGCGCCCATACTCAAGGGATCCGCGTCATTATTGCCGGCGCCGGCGGGGCAGCCCACTTGCCGGGGATGGTGGCGTCTCTAACTCCTCTGCCGGTCATTGGGGTGCCGGTGTTTAGCCAATCCCTACAGGGGCTGGACTCCCTCTACTCGATTGTGCAAATGCCCAAAGGGATCCCAGTAGCCACCGTGGCCATCGGCAATGGCTACAACGCTGGGCTCTTGGCCGTGCAGATCTTGGCCAGCGGCGATCCCGCTCTGCAACAACGGGTGCTGGCCTACCGGGAAAGCCTTAAGCAAGCGGTGCAAGAGAAAAACGCCCAGTTGCAAACTCAAGGGTGGAAAGCCTACCTCGGCTCTGCCGGCAGAGCATGATTAGTAACATAATTAGGAAGCGAACATAGCTAGGAAGCGTTGACCTGTCTTGCCACCTTGGCAGGGGCCAGGTGGGACGAAGTCTTGGAGTTACCGACAGTGAAGGATCGGTCAGGTCGCCCCTCTTCCGGCCAGGGATCCTGGCGGGAGTATCTGCAGCGGGTTCAGAAAGGGGCAGTGGAGAGGGGATCCCAGGTGGCCCTGTGGCTACTCTCGGGGCCGCAATGGCGGGTTTTGGCCCTGTCGGGCTTGGCCTTGGCGGGGCTGGCTTTTTGGCACTGGCGGCTAGCTCTCTCTCTAGCTGTGGGCAGTGGGGCAATGCTGGGGCTGTATGCTGCGCGCAGCCCTGAGTTCAGCCGCCGCTGGCAGGAGTTGCAAGCCTGGTTTCGCCAAGCCGATCGCTCCCTGCTGCTTGCTGTTGTCGGGGGGGCAGGTGCCACCCTGGGCACCTACATCGTGGTTTCCATCTGGGCAGAATCCAGCCAGCGCTGGCTGGCCACGGGCGCCATTTTGCAAGGGCTAGCCACCTTTGCCCTGTTGGCGCTGCTGTTTTGGGAGTGGCTCAGCCGCCGCCAGGAGCGGCAGCGTTCCCAACTGGAGCGAGATCTCAGCGACATTGCTTCCCCCGACTCCTACCGACGGCTGCTGGGCGTGCGTCGGCTGCAGAGCTTGATGCCATACCTGGATGCCGAGCAGACGCGGCTAGCGGTGGACTACCTCCGCCTCGCCCTTGACCAAGAAACCGTGGCTGTCGTCCGGGAAGCCCTGCTGGAAGCTCTGCAGGGGTGGGGTATTCTGCGTCGCCTCAACGATTTGGCCGACCTCAAATGCCCCGAAAGCAGCGGGGATCCCTCTTCAGGTCGAAACCGCAGTGTCTAGAGGTCTCCCGCAGGCTGGCAAATCTTCAACGTAAGGCGCGGGATTCCCCACCCGGGTGGGGAGGGTAGCGCCTCCTGACTGATTCTGGATATATCGCTTCACGATTTCTAGAGGTGCACCGCCGCATGAGACAATGCACTTAGAATCATGCCAAAGCTTAGCCTTTCCCCAGTACACTTGATTGAGCTGTTCCGCAAACTG
>NZ_JANSIZ010000022.1:0-38125 GCF_047462315.1 Synechococcus sp. H60.2
AAGCGATATATCCAGAATCAGTCAGGAGGCGCTATCCCTCCCCACCCGGGTGGGGAATCCCGCGCCTTACGTTGAAACCTGAGCAAGGAAGAGGGCTGGCGAAGCTCCCTCGCAGCAGGGCAAGGGCTGGGAGCCAGTGGGATCCCAGTAGCCTCCTGGCGACCAAAGGCAAACTGTACAATAGCGGCAAAGTTCTTGCCCCCTGAGCGTCTCAGTGAACGGCGGCCAGCTTCCCTACGACATTCTCATCCTCTCCAACGGTCCCGGCGAGCTGCTTACCTGGGTGCGGCCAGTCGTCCTAGAATTGCGCCAGCAACTGCCCCAGGCCCGTCTTTCTCTGGTGCTCTCTCCTTGTCCGCACGCCTCTGGACAAGAGATGAAGATAGCGGAGGAATTTATCCGGGTCGATCGGGTGCAGGATCCGGATTTTTTTCTGGCTTTTCTGCTCACGGGTCAGACCGAAGAAGCCTGGGATTGGGCCAAGCGGGGGGTGGTGCTGTTTCTAGGAGGGGATCAGTTTTTTGCCGTCTGGATTGCCCGTCGTCTGCGCTACCGTCTGGTGGTGTATGCGGAGCATCAGCCCCGCTGGCGACCCTGGGTAGACGCTTTTGCTGTACGGACGGAGGAGATCAAACGCCGCTACAACGGGGGACGCTTCCTGGGCCACCGCTGGGCCCCCAAAATGCACGTGGTCGGGGATCTGATGGCCGATGGCGTGGCCAGTGCCGTCTACTTGCCGGGGATACCTCTTCCCGGCTGGCTTAGCAGCCAATCCCTTCCCACACAGGCTTCTGGCGCTGCTCCCAAACCGACGGCAGGCTTTTCCACCCTCCTCCAGCCCCTCCCCGATCCCATCGAGGAGCCGGAATCGGTGCGAACGGCACCGGAAAGGGTGGAATCCCGCTCTGCCGACGAAGCTTTGCTGCCGCGCAGCTGGCAACGTCTCAGCGATGGCAACCGCACCCACTACCAGGTGGGGCTGCTCCCCGGCTCCAAGCCGGCCAAACTCTCCCTGGGGGTGCCGCTGGTGCTGGCGGTGGCGGATGAGTTGCGCCAGTTGCTGCCCAACGTCCGCTTCGTCATCCCAGTGGCTCCCGGCCAGACGCCGCGATCGCTGGCGGCCTATGCCCATCCCAAGCTCAACCCCGATATGGCCGTGATTTACGGCACCTCGGCCACTCTGGAGCAAACCAATCTGGGATCCCACTTCGTCACCCCCTTTGGCACCACGGTACACCTGTGGACCAGCTTCCCCGCCTATTCGGTGCTGGCCAATTGCGACCTGTGTCTAACTACAGTCGGCGCCAACACTGCCGAGCTGGCTTACTTGGGGGTGCCAATGGTGGTGGCGATCCCCACCAACAAGCTGGAGGCGATGCGTGCCTGGGGTGGGATCCCTGGCCTGTTGGCTCGCCTGCCCGGTCTGGGCACCTGGCTGGCCCGCCTTATCAACAGAATTGCCCTGCGGTGGCTGGGTTACCTGGCTTGGCCAAACATCTGGGCAGGACGTGAGGTGGTGCCGGAGCTGCGAGGACACTTGCGCCCGGCCCAGGTAGCCGAACAGATGCGGGCCCTGTTGACTGATCCCGAGCGGCGTCAACAGATGCAGGCGGAATTGCGGCGTCTGGGGGGCAAGCCGGGTGCGGCTCAGGCCATCGTACAACTCGTGGCCCAGCAGTTGAGCAAAAGCTAGAGGAGGCGACCAATGCGCTCCCGCAGCTCGGCAGCGGCCTGCTCTAGGTGTTCGGGAGTATAGCCGGTGGTCTCTACCCTAACGGCAAGGTGGGTGTCCTGGCTTTCGTGGAGATGGATCCACAAAATGTGGCGGCCATCTGCGGTTTTGCGGTTGGCGGCCTTGATGCCGTTTTTGGGGGCAGCGTAGGCGCTTGGGTCGTAGCGAACCAGATCTACCCAAGGCAGCTCACGCAGGAGTTTTTCCACCTTGACCCAACTGCGAGGACGGTGATGGCTGCTGTCGCTGCGCAATTGGATGACCTGGGAGCGATCTCGACCAGAATCCGGCAAGCTTGCCCGCGGGATCCGCGGCTGAACTTGCGGCTGTAAGTAAGGCAAATACACCAAAGATTTGTATTGCTCGTGGATGTAGCAGACCGGGATCCCCAATTGGCTGCCCACCACGGCCATGACCATGGCCTGGGCTTTAAACCCACCGGTGGCGGCAAAGGTGACGATCCCCTTGGCGCTCTGGGCCAACTGTTGCAATAGCTTGGCCATCCGCTCCAGGGAGGATCCCTCTAGCTCGTAGTTGATGCCGGGGAGGGGCAGCAGGGAAACCTGTTGCTGGCCCAGCGCTTTTTCAAAAAAGAGCTGCAAAATCTGGGCACACTCCAGTCCTTCAGGGGTTTCGGAGTACAGCAAAATCAAGGCATCCTGCGGAGTGGGATCCAGCCGGTAGTAGGTGTTGGTTTCGGCGCTGATCAGTTCCAAGTCTGTTTTTTTCATCCAGGCCAAGGCCCGTTCTGGATCGCCGATGGTTTTTTGGCCGACCCAAGGGCGCTGCGGCTGCAGGTCTTTGTCCAGGTTGGTGAGCAAAGAGGTGCCCACCGTCATGATGATGGTCTGCATGAGTTCCCCGCCAACTTTTGAAGCAATAGACTATTAGGCTAGCCAAGCCCAGAAGCTCGGCCCATCTGCCCTTGCCAGTTCCTAGGAGGGTGGCGTTAGTGGACAGAAAAAGCCGTAGCCCTCAGCGCCGGCGGGAGTAGGGCCGAGGATAGGGCTGGCGCATCTGCCGAGCCAAGTACACCTGAAAGGTTTGGGCCACTGCCCCCGCCCGCCGCAGGGGAACCTCTGCCACTGGCTCAATTTGTTCAAAGTAGGTGCCATAGGCAGCTGGGATCCCTGCTCTTGGCTGAAACAGCTTGGAGGTAATCAGCAGGCCATCCTGCCCCAGCCAATCTTCAGGTTGCGACCAAAAGGCAAAGCCCCGCAGATCCTCATCCAGGCAGGTGAGGGGTTTCTCCGTCAGCGGCGCCAAGGCCATGCCAATCTGGCCGCCCAAAAAGTAAGCGTTAGTGAAAATGAAATCCGCCTCCGCCAGAGCCTGGGCTAAGCGGGGATCCGCCTGAAATTGCCGCCGCAACTGTTCGATGTCAATCAACTGAGTCGAGGGATCCCGTTCCACCGGCCACAGGCCCAGACCGCCAGGCGCTTGCAGCAGCCCGTAGCGCACATGGGCCAGCCCCACCCCCACCAACAGGCTCACCGCCACCGCCGTTCCTGCCAAGAGCCGCCTTGCCTCCGGCCACCTTTCCCAACGGGATCCCAAAAGCAAGCTCAGCACCCAGAACCCCGGCATCGGCCAGGTGGGCAAAATGGGCCGATAGCCCCCCATCAAGGTAAAAGCCAGCACCAGCGGCAGCCCACAGGCCAAGATCAAAAGATGCTTCAGCTCTCGATCCGTGAGGCGTCTTCCCTGAAAAAGCGCCAACCCCACCCGCCCGCCCTCAGCCAAGCTCAGCCCCAGCAAAGGGATCCCCAAGGTTGGGAAAAGATAAAAAATTTCCGCCAGCACCGTCAGCCCCAGATCCTGCAGGCGGTAGCCAGTCTCCGGCACCGCTCGCCCCCCCTGGAAGCGAAAGGAGACCCAATCCTGCTGGGCGTTCCAGATCAGCACCGGGCTGAAGGCCGCCAAGAACCCCAGCACTGCCAAGAGCGCCCATCCCGACCTGAGGGCGCAGCGGTGGGCTGAGCTGAGCAGACAAAAGAGCACCAGGCCAAACCCCACCGCCAGGCCGTGGTATTTGCCCAGGCAGGCCAGCCCCACCAATAGCCCCATCAGGGCTAGCCGCGGCCCCGGTCGGTAGCGAGCTGCCCCATAGGCTCCCAATTTCCCCTCCGCCAAGGGAGCTGGAAAAAACTCCTGGGCAGCCACCCACAGGGTTGCTGCCGTAAAAAGCATCAGCGGGCTATCCGGCAGGGTCAGCACCCCAAACCCAATCCAGAAAATGGGCGCGATGCTAATGGTTGCCAGAGTGATCAGCCCTGCCTGCACTGAAAAGAGCCGCACCGCTGTGAGGTAAAGCAATAGGGAAGAGCCGCTGTAAACCAGCAGGGATCCCAATCGAATTGAAAAAGCCGACACCCGCCCCGTCAGAAGAGATCCCAGGCCTGTGGTCCAGGCCACCAGCGGTGGATGGTCAAAATAGCTCCAGTCCAAATGGCGAGTGTAGAGGTAGTAGTAGGCCTCGTCAAAGCCCGGCGGCAACAGAGCCGCGACCCAGCAGCGCAGAAGCAGGCCCAACCCCAAAATCCACAGAGCAGCCCGCGGCAGCACAGGGGATCCCTTTGAGCGCGTGGACAGGTGTTATTGTCTCAGCTTTGGCCAACCTTGCCTCCCCTTGTTGGCTGGAAGGAGCTATCAGGATAGGTTGAGCCTAAGGCGTTGCCTCCGGCAGCTTGACCGGACACCCCAAAAGCTGGCCCCATTGCTCCGCTTCCGCCCTTGCCTTGCTATCATCAGAACCAAAACCCAGGTAGAATGAAGGCTTTCCCGATCGCAAGTGCACCTCTACATAAGCATTGCCAGCATCGCCACTGGAACCTCTTGACCTTGCAGACACAGAGGGATAGCTTGGCAGCCCCGTACTTTAGTGCAGAGCAGAAAAGCCCGTAAGCAACTTTAGTTGCCCATCAATGGTATAGCTGTTACTCGAAGTACCACTGAACCTTTTTGGAAGTAGGTTGGCGACAGCTTTTTACTCCCCTTCTGGGGAAGTATGCCCTCGCCTCCCACCTTTTCTCCCCAAGGAAAAGGGAGATTTGATGAGCGGGGACTTGAGACAATCCCAAGCTAAAAAATCCGGCGACCGAAACAGAGACCAAGGGAGGAACTCTATTGCGGCATTGGCCGGGATGCCTCGCCTGGGAAGGGATCCGCCGGAACCCTATTTGCCTCGCTGCAGAGGGGCTCGAGGCTGGCTCCCCAAGCTGCGCCCAAGAGCAAGGTTATCAACAGGTGAATGCGGCCATCCAAGATCACCACATCCAAAAGCCCCGCAGCAAAAAACGCCGTCAAGGCCAGTAAAACTCCCAAGAGGATCCCGTCTTGGGAGCAGCGCCAGGCTCCCCAGCTCCGCACCAAGATCCAGCCCCACAAGGCCAAATAGCCCAGCAGCAGAGGGATCCCGCCTTCTGCCGCTAGGTGCAAGTACAAGTTGTGGCAGTGGCCCAGCAGCTCCGGCGGATCCTGGGCGTTGTAGAGGGCAGGGAAGCTCTGCCAGCCCCAGCCCGTTAGGGGACGCTCCCGCACCATCTGCAGGGCAAAGCGCCAGGCATCCAGGCGGTTGGCCGTAGAGCTAAAGTAGGGGGCCTGGGGGTCAAAGGTGTCTGCCAACCGGCTCCAGATCAAGGAGGGCACAACCGCCCGCCAGCCGGGCCAATCCAAAGCCGCCGCCAAGCCGGCCAACCCCAAACTGGACAGGAGCAGGAGCCCCCACCAGCAGCGCCGCAGCGCCAGCCCAATGAGCAAAGCCAATCCCCCTGCCCCCCAGCCGTTGCGGGAGGCCGTCAGCAGCAACAGCAGGGATCCCAGCCCCAGCATTGCCGCCAGCCCTGCTCTGGTAAGGGGGGATGAGGCTACCCCCCACAGCCCCGCCGCCAAGCACAGGTGGATCACTAGGTAAATGGCCAGAATATTGGGGGAGGTGAAGGCCGCCGCCGGCCGCTCCCCGCCAGCCACTCCCGTAATCCAGAGCGGCCCCAAGAAGAGATGCCCCCGCCACCCCCACAGAACCTCTCCCCAGCCCAACAGCAGCATCAGTCCACTGCCTAGCACCAACACCTGCGCCAGGCGCCGGCGGCTGAGGGGATCCCTCAGTGCCCCAGCCAAGGCCGGCAGCATCAGCAGAAAAGGCCAGTAGTTAAACATCCCCAGCAAGCTCAGCCGCCAGTCTTCTGCCAGCAGCGCCGTTGTCACCGCAACCAGGCTCAGCAGGCCTGCCAAGCCCAACAGGGGATCCCGTCGGATCTGCTGCCAGGAGCGGCCATAGCTCTGCACCGTTCCCACCACCGCCAGCAGCAGACTGGGGGCCAGGTTTAGCGGGATCAGCGCTGCCGCTCCCAACAGCCAGCCCTGGGGCTGCGAAGGCCAGGGATGCGGCGGCAGGCCTTTAGAGGCAACTGAGGGAGAAAAATTACTCATCGTCGATGGGGATCCCCGGTCGTACCCGCCCCTGACCGAAGTAGCGGCCAAACTGCAGCTCGTACACCTCATCTTCATCCTGGGTTTCCACCCACAGCTCCGAGCGGGCATAGCCCACGCACAGCAGCCCGTAGCCCTGCTCCTTCAGCTCCCGGGAGATCCCCATCGCCTCCGGCTGGTAGAGGGATCCCTGCCGGATCCGCACCGCACAGGTGGTGCAGGCGCCGTTGCGACAGGCAAAGGGCAGTTGGATCCCTTGGGCTTCGGCAGCCTCCAGGATGTATTGGTCGGCAGGTACCTGGATGAGATAGTGGGTGTCTTTCTGGCGGTCGTGGATGTGAACCGGGTAGGAATGCATGGAGGAGAAGGGCCTTTGCCAAGATCAGGAGACTTCTCCATGATCCCATAGGATTTCAATGGAGTTAGGCTACTCCCCAGCTCGGTAGGATAAGCTGAAGGCAGGGCCCCAAGGAGAGCAGCCTATGCTAGAAACCCACAATTCCCCCCTACCCTCAGTGGAAAAACTGCCGGCCACCTTCTCAGCCGAAGTTTTCAACAAGCTCATGGAGAGCAATACCGAAACTCGCCCCTGGGGCAGCTTTACAGTGCTAGATGAGGGCCCTGGCTACAAGATCAAGCGGATTGTGGTGCTGCCCAAGCATCGCCTTAGCCTGCAGATGCACTACCACCGCAGCGAACACTGGATCGTTGTTGCTGGCACCGCCAAAGTTACCTGCGGCGATGAAGAGCGGCTGATCACCACCAACCAGTCCACCTACGTGCCCCCCTGCACCAAGCACCGCCTGGAAAACCCTGGCGTCATCCCCTTGGTGATCATCGAGGTGCAAAACGGCCAGTACCTGGGCGAAGACGACATCGTCCGCTTCAGCGACGACTACGCCCGCGCCAACGGTGGGCAACCGGCAAAAGCCTGAGCTTGGCATCCTTGGCCAGATAGCCTAGAACGGGAAAAAGATCATCAGCAGCAAGGCAGCAATCAAGCCCAGCGCCACCTGAACTGCCTGCCCAAAAGGAGGATGGCTGGTCACCACTTCGCCATAGCGGCTCTGGAAGCGGGACAGATCTAGGTAGGGAACTACCCCCCGCCGGAACCATCCCACCACCGCTCCTTCTTGGCCGATCAGCCTGCCTGCCCGGCTCTCCCCAAACAGGAAGTTGCCCAGCGGCCCAAACCGAGAAACATAGCGCAAGAAAATCATCCCCGTCTCATCCTGGAACTTGAGATCGGCGCCAAAGCGATAGCCTGGATCCCCTCGCCCAATCACCCGCCCCTGCAACTGCACCGGCAAGCCGCGCAAGGGGCTGGCATAGGGGTTGCTCATCGCCTTCAACACCGTCAACGCCGGCGGGTTTTCCAAGCTGGGGTACATCACCGTCATCTTCAGCAGTAGGCCCAAGCTGGCTCCCGCCACGGCCAGGCCGGCAAACATGCCGTAAGACCCTGCCTGCAGAGCGGGGATCCCGAGCACCATCCCCAAGATCGCCCCCAGCCACTCGGCGTTTAACAAAACCACGTCCAGAAGAAAATTGCCGTAGAGCTGCTGGCGGTTGAGCTGCTTGCCCTGGGCCACCACGCTGGCCATGTCGAACTCCACCGGCAGATCCAGTTGTTCGGCATAGGTGCCCAGCGCCCGCACCCGCTTGCCAGTGAGGGGATGGGTGGAGTTCAGCTCCATCCACCAGGCCCAAGGGTTAAACAGATCCCACAAAAACACCCTGCCCACCTGGCTGGGATCCGCAGCCATCCGGTAAGCTGTTCCCACCATCACCGCCGCCTTGGCATCGTAGATCCCCAAGGCCCGCGTCCCTTCCAGCAGGCGAGCACTGCGCTGTCGGGCTTCCTCATCCTGTTCCCGCTCCCCTTCTTGCACAATGCCAAAGGCTATTTTCACCAGAGCCCGCGAGAGGGCGTTGGGGTTGCCGGTGGTTTCGGCGGCAAAGTGATCGGCAAAGTACTCCCGCACCCGCGACAGATACAGCACCAAGTAGGAGCCAGCCACGTAGAAAAAGTAGGCGACCAGCGCCAAGGAACCTATGTTTTTGCCCCCTCTGCGATCCCGGCGCGTGTCGCGCAGGTAGACGTAGAGGAGGTAGAGGATCTGCACCAACGTGGAAGCCAGAGTCATGACCGCGAAATCCCAGTGGATCACATGCCCCAGCTCGTGGGCATAAACTGTAGCCACCTCCTCATCTTCCAAGTAGGTGAACAGGCCCTCGCTGACGACGATGCGGGCCGTATCCGGCAGGCTGCCATAGGTAAAGGCAGTGGGGTTTTGATCGCGGATCAGACCCAGCTTCGGCTGCTTCAGCTTGTACTGGCGGCAGACCCGTTCGATCACCTCCGCGCTTTCGGGGCTGCGACGCCCGATTTCTGCTAGGCTCACCCACTGGGTGCCGTAGAGGTTGTGCTGGATCCAGTCCATCAGCCAGGGGGACAAAAAGAAGATCAGGGCGTTGAAGGCCAGGGTGAGCAAAACAGCAAAAAGGAGAGAGCCAAAAGAGAACCCCCCTTCCAAGGTGCCGAAAACGGCCAGGGCCAGCACAAACACCATGCCAAACAATAAGCTCAGGGTTACGCCGGCGGCCAGAGTGAGGTTGCCGGCAAAGCTGGCCAAAACCAGCGAGACCCCTGTCTGAGGAGCGCGATACCGGCGGTGGGTCTGACCGGTTTTGAGATTGGAGGTGGCGGGATCCAACTCTGCTAAGGTGCGGCTGGGGTTGAAGCAATAGCGGCTCAGCCAAACGCTCAGCAGGCGCAGCTCATGGGGATTGAGGCTTTTCAGAGGTTCCAGCCACAGGGATGCTTCCACCGACAACGTCACCGTCGAGACGGCGCCGGGGTTGCGGAACAAGGGGGGCAGTAGGGGCAAAACCTCCTCTTTTTGCCCAGCCGTGAGGCTATGAAAACCCAAGACCGCCTGGCGCACCACGCTCGAAGGTTGAGGCAGGTCGGCAGTGAGCAACTGGCGGTCTTGGACAAAGCAGTAGCGGCTGAGATCTGGACTGTCGGCGGGATCCCTCCTGCCCGTCGCCACTTCCGGAGCCAGCCTCACCTGGGCCTTCCAGTCGGCCTGCTGCTGGCCGATGGGGCGGCTGTAGAGAGCCAAGCGCTTGACTTGAGGATAGCGGCTGGGAATTGCCTTCTGGAACCAGGCTGTCAGATGCTCATAGTTGAGGACAACATTGGCGGGCCGATTGAGCATGACCACCAAGGCGTAGTCCTCGGCATTGTCCTGGAGGGGCTGGACCTTCACCTGGATCCTCAGACGCAGGTTTGCCAGAGCTTGCTCTAGCCACTGCGCCACTTCCTGCTCGTTCATAGCCATCTCCCGAATTGGGTGGGATAAGCTCAGTTATTGCCTCAACTGCCAATGGCTTTCGACTTTACAGCGGCTATTCTGGCACTTTCCCTGCCAAGGGGATCCCCATCTCCCCACAAACCCAGTACAGCTCCGCTGCTGGGAGAACGCCCCGGGCAAGTATCTGTCCAGGAGCTGAGCTTCAGAAATTGTTTGGCTACAAGATCGAGCGCTGTCCCTCCGGGCTGATGCCGATGATGGTGAGCTGGCAATCCAGCACCTTAAAGCCGTACTTTTCAGCCACCTTCTGGCTGATATTCAGGATGGCGTTGTTTTTGAACTCGATGACTTTGTTGGTTTTAATGCAAACCAAATGGTGGTGGTGGTGGGGGGCAGGCTGGTTGATCTCATAATGTTTGTGGCCTTCGGTCAGTTCCAGCTCGCGCAAAATGCCCATGCGTGCCATCAGCTTGACAGTGCGATAGATGGTGGAAAGGCTGATGTTGTGGCCTTCTTCCCGCAACTTTTTGTGCAGCTCCTCAGCGCTTAGGTGAGTGCCCTCGGGTAGGTTCTGAAAGGTTTGCAAGATAATCTCCCGCTGCCGGGTGGCTCGCCAGCCTCTGGCGTTCAGCTCTGCTTTGAAAGCTTCTTCTGTGTAGACCATAATGCCGCCTCTCCACTTTTGGGAAACATCGCCGCAACAGTCAATAAGTTCTGCAATTGATAATAGCTTCATCCAAGATAGTGCCACCGACTTTCGGCTGCCAAAGGAATCCTGCCCGCCCTCTAGAGAGGCAACCCCGGCGTCCGGACTGCCAGAGGGTGCGGGAAACCGGATCCCGCCTCTATTGGAAATGAGCTAGCCTACAGGGTATGCCCAGGTGGTTCTATAGTTCGAGTGAGTCTGGGCTAACATACTCGGGAAAAGGCCCGCGGCATCCCGGCGGCGTTGGTCAGCGTAGTCAATACGGGAAGGGAAAACAAAGATGCGGTTTGAGCAGCCCAAAACCTATTCCATCTCTCTAGGTGGCTGGGGCTTCTGGCTGGGATCCCTGGCCTTGGCAGCTTTGCTGACCCGTGTCGGGCTGGGTTGGCTGGTTGCTGGGTTGGTGGCTCTGTTGCTGTTCTTGCTCTCTCTGCCGGTACTGGTGCTGCTGGCCTTTCGTTGGTGGGCACGCCGCTGGATTGCCACGGATCGCTGCCCGGTCTGTGGGTCGGAATCGCAGGCCATCGAGGGCAGCCGCTTCTTCTGCCCCAGTTGTGGCGAGCCCCTGTTTGTTGCCGATGGACATTTTTACCGGCAAACGCCCCCCGGCACCATCGACGTGGAACCTGTGGAAGAGAGCGGCTGGGAGCTGCCGAGCTGAGGGATCCGCTCCTGCGGTGGGTCGGCGTTTTTAGAGGGCCTTTTGGGTGAAAAGTGCTCTGCAATACTATTGCGAACGACAGCGGCGGGTCTGGCCGGGCTGGCGGTTGGTTGCGATCGGGGTGGGGATGCTCTCGGCAGCGCTCCTGCTGCTGAGCTCAGCTCATTTTTCCCAGGCGACGGCGCAGGGATCCCTGCAGCCCCAGGTGGAGGCGTACCTAGCCCGGTTGAGCGGTCGTGGCTTTGCTTCCGCGGCCCAGGGGGTTTGGCTACAGATGGGTGACCAAGTTTTGGGGCAACACCAGGGATCCAAGGCTCTGCCGGCAGCCTCTCTGACTAAGGTGGCCACTACCCTGGCTGCTCTGCAGCAGTTTGGATGGCAACACCGCTTCGTCACCACCTACTTGACAGCAGGTTCGCTGGGAACGGACGGAGTTTTGCAGGGCGATCTCTGGGTGCTGGGAGGGGAGGATCCCTTCTTTGTTTGGGAGGAAGCCTTCGCGGTGGGGAATGCCCTCAACGCCCAGGGGATCCGCCAGGTGCGCGGGGATCTGGTGGTGGCGGGCCGCTTTTACATGAACTTTTCCCAGGATGTGGCCCGCTCGGGAGCGCTGCTGCGGCAGGGGATGGATGCTCGCCTCTGGCCCTCGGAAGCCCAGGCGCAATTTCAAACTCTGCCCCCCGGCACGCCCAGGCCGCAGGTGGAGATTTTGGGGTCGGTGCGAGTTGCCCAGCAGATCCCCTCGGAGGCCCAGGTCTTGCTCAGACATGAATCGCCTCCTCTCCTTCATCTACTCAAGCTGATGAACCTCTACAGCAACAATGCCATGGCCGAGATGCTGGCGGAGGCGGTGGGGGGAGCGGCCCAGGTAGCCCAAAGGGCTCGGGCTGCAGCAGGGATCGCGGCAGAAGAGCTGCACCTGATCAACGGCTCAGGGTTGGGGGTGGAAAACCGCATCTCCCCGCGGGCCAATGTAGCTATGTTGCGGGCCATTCAATCGCTGCTGGAAGAGCACGGCTTGTCGCTAGCAGATGCCTTTGCCGTCGTCGGCCAGGATGTGGGGGTGTTGGAGCGGCGGCTGCTGCCGGGAGTGATGATCGCCAAGTCCGGCACCCTACCCAGCGTCAGCACCTTGGCGGGCGTGTTGCCAACTGAGCGGGGGGATATCTGGTTTGCTGTGATGAACAGCGGGGCCAACTTGGCCGACTTGCGCACCTCGCAGGGAGAATTCCTCAGCCAGCTCCAGTCCCAGTGGGGATCCCCCACCGCCTTGCCCGAGCGCTGGCTGCCTCGCTCCGTAGATACGGGATCCCGCACGGAGTCTAGCCCCCGCCTTTGATACGTCTCCTTTTGCCGTCCTGGGATAGGGGCTGGAAGGGGTTGCCTCAGCAGCAAAGTGCCTGGGGATGGGGAACCATCTCCAGCCGGTTTCGATCCAGCACTCTTCTGCGGAGAGCGTTTTGGCGATGGGGCGTACAGGAATCGAACCTGTGTAAGGCAAATTATGAGTTTGCTGCCTAAACCGCTCGGCCAACGCCCCTTCTTTCTCTACTTTAGCGCCCCTGTCTTTTCCAGAACCGGTGAAAAAAGCCCTGCTACAGGATAAGCTGCATGTCGGTGGTTAGCGGACAGCGGAGACCATGGCATCAGGGCGTTCTTGGCAGGGGCAACTGGCTTTAGGCTTGGGGCTGACAGCCCTATCCTTGGCTCTCTATTGGAGCTTTTTGGCCGTTGGGCAGCACTATCTCCACTGGAACGAAGCCACCGCTGTTGACTGGCAACCCACCAGTGAGAACCTGGCCCCGTCTCCTGCCCTGGAAGCGCAAACGGTGCCGTCCCTGTCTGAAGCCTCTTCTGCCGTCAACAACCTGCTAGAGCAATCCCCACTGCGGCTCTGGCTTGTTACCTTTATAACCGTGTTTGTGGCGGAGATGGGCGATAAGACTCAATTGGCCACCTTGCTCATGAGCGCCCAATCCAAGTCTCCCTGGGCAATTTTTTTCGGCTCTGCCAGCGCTCTGGTGACCGCCAGTTTGCTCAGCGTAGCCTTGGGGGGAGGACTGGGACAGGTGATCCCGGCAGACTGGCTACAATGGTTAGCGGGCAGCGGCTTCCTGGCAATCGGGAGCTATGTCCTCTGGCGGGAATGGCAAGGGAAGAGTGAGCCCTCTGAGGGAAGCGAGGGTGGCCTGCCAGGGAAAAGTTGAGAGCAACTTGGCTAGAGAGGCGTGTTGAGCCAGCACAGCAGTCAGATTTTCTCTTTCTTGAGACAGACCGCGGCGCGAGCTGCTCTGGTCAGCTTCGGCTCAATTTTGCTGGCCGAAATGGGCGATAAAACCCAGCTGGCCACCCTGCTCCTCAGCGCCCACTCGCAAAATCTTGGGGTGATCTTCTGCGGGGCTGCTGCTGCCCTGATCAGCACCAGCTTCATCGGGGTGTGGGCGGGAGCCTGGGTAGCGCGGGTCATCCCTCCCCGCTGGATCAAAACCTCGGCAGGCGTAGGGTTCCTCCTAATCGGCCTCTCCCTACTCTGGGGATCCCTGCCCATAGCCGGCTGAGCAAAGGCCTTCAGGATGGCTTCGGCAAAGCATGTTACGATTAAGGACACCTCGCACTCTACCGGAGTGCTTTACTTGATGCCGGACAACCGGTCAGGAAGACCAGCATGGCCAAAAAACGCAACCTGAAGCGGGAAAAAGCCGAGCGCAACCGCGAGTATGCCAAGCAGTTTCAGAAAAGTCGTGCTCGCAATAGCCGCCGCTTCCGTTCTGTCCCTCGTGATCAGGAGGCCAGCGCTGGCGAAGAACAGCAGCCGTGATGGCGAGTTTATCGAGAGGCTCTGTTGGCCAACACCCTAACCGGATCTAGCCCAGCAAAGCTGCTATTGTAGGCAGGGGTGGGCTGGAGCGGACAACCATGAAGTACCGACGTATTCTGCTGAAGCTGAGCGGTGAAGCCCTCATGGGGGAACGTCCCTACGGGATTGACCCCGAGGTCTTGCAGTCCATTGCCGGCGAAGTGGCCTCGGTGGTGCGGGCAGGCGTGCAGGTGGCGATCGTGGTGGGAGGGGGCAACATCTGGCGCGGGCGCAAGGAAGCGGCTGCCCAGGGGATGGATCAAGCTTCTGCTGACTACGTGGGGATGTTGGCCACCGTCATCAATGCCCTAACCCTGCAGGATGCCATCGAGCGAGCCGGGATCCCGACGCGGGTGCAGACGGCCATTGCCATGCAGGAGGTGGCAGAGCCTTACATTCGTCGCCGCGCCATTCGTCACCTGGAAAAAGGGCGGGTGGTGATCTTTGGGGCAGGATCCGGAAATCCCTTCTTTACCACCGACACGACTGCGGCCTTGCGGGCGGCGGAGATCGATGCCGAGGTGATTTTCAAGGCCACCAAGGTGGACGGAGTTTACGACGCGGATCCCAAGACCCATCCTCAGGCGCGCCGCTACGATGTTCTCAGCTACCAGGATGTGCTTACCCGCGATCTGCGGGTGATGGACAGCACCGCCATCGCCCTCTGCAAAGAAAATCAACTACCCATCGTGGTTTTCGACCTAACCACCCCCGGCAACATCTACCGGGTGGTGCAGGGTGAGCCCATCGGCACTTGGATTGGACAAACAACTCCCAAGAGCAATGGGATCCCTGCCCGCTTGGCCCAGGAGAGTGGATCCTAAGTGGAATAGGTCGAGGCTACACTGGGGGTGGCCTTGAGTGGCCGGTGACGGCCTGAGGATCTCTTCTGGCCACGCCAACCTGGCCAGAGGATGTGCTGACGCGATGTGGAGGGGAAGGCGATGACAGATCACCGCGATCCCGCCTCGCCCGAAGGCCTGATCGCCCAGAGTGCTCCGCCCTGCTGCCGCCAACGCTGGGGTCGCCGTCTGGTGCAAGGCTTAGCTTTCCTGGTGGCTTTGGCCGTCGGCTTTGGCTACTGGCGCTGGCAGACCTGGCTTCAGCCGGTGGGTGGCCCAGAGCCAATCCAGGTGGTGATCCAGCCGGGCAGCAGCAGCCGTTTAATCGGAAAACAACTGCACCAAGCGGGGGTGATCCGCTCTGCTTTGGCCTGGGAGCTGTGGAGCCGCACCTTTGGCCGCGACTGGCTGTTTCAGGCAGGTACCTACGCTTTGGATCCCAACCAAGACATGCTATCTGTAGCCCGACAACTGCGGCAGGGCCGGATTCTGCAGCGGCGGCTGACCATCCCAGAGGGCTGGCGGATCGAGCAGATGGCGGCGGCCTTAGCGGAGCGCAAGTGGATGCCAGCCGATGTTTTCATTGCCACAGCCCGTGTGATCCCACCCCTTGAGTGGCTGCCCCCCAGCTTGAACTCCCTGGAAGGCTACCTCTTCCCCGATACCTATCTTTTTCCTGTCGAACAGGTGGAGGGATCCCTGCCAGATCAGCAAAAAGCCGAGATTGTAATCAACGCTATGCTGCAGCGGTTTGCCGCTGTGGCCCTACCCCTGTTTCGCCAGCACACCACTTCCCTCTCCTTGCATGAGTGGGTTACCCTGGCCAGCATTGTGGAGCGGGAGGCCGCTGTGCCGGAGGAGCGCGCCTTAATCGCGGGTGTCTTCTTGAACCGGCTCAAGCAGGGAATGCCCCTGGGAGCCGATCCGACGGTGGAATATGCCTTGAATATCCGGCAAACTCCGGATCGCCGCCTCACCCTTGCCGAGGTGCGTACTCCCTCTCCCTACAACACCTACCTCAACCCCGGATTGCCCCCTGGCCCCATCGCCAGTCCGGGCTTGGCCAGCCTCAAAGCCGTTTTGGAGCCCGAGGAGACCGACTACCTCTACTTTGTGGCCCGCTACGACGGCACCCATGTTTTCAGCAAGACTCTAGCCGAGCACGAGGCAGCTCAACGACAAATCCTCCGCGAGCGGCAGGGATCCCCGCCCGGTCTTCAACCTAGTCTTTGATGAGGAGGTCAGGAGAATTGGCGCTTGGTGGTTGAAAAGCTTCCAAATGGTACACAAACCTTGGTTCAAGCTCCTGCAACCGGATGTGGTGGTGGCCGGCACTGTCTTGCGGCTGCGGGCAGAAGATCTGTTGGCCTGGCAGGTGAGGGGTGTCATCTTCGACGTGGACGACACGCTGGTGCCGATCCGCCAGGCGGAGGTGGATCCGGCTGTGGCCGCCTGGCTGGAGCAATTGCGCCCCCACTTTCAGATTTGGCTGGTGAGCAACAACCTCAACCGCAGCCGCATTCGCCAAATTGGTGAGAGCTTAAACCTGCCTTACATTCACGGCGCTGGCAAACCCTCGCGGCGCGCTCTGCGGCGGGCTGTGGCGCAAATGAACTTGCCGGTGGAGGCGGTAGCCATCGTGGGCGATCGCCTGTGGACAGATATCCTGGCGGGCAATCGGCTGGGCTTGGTTACCGTACTGGTCAACTCCCTCCTGCCCAAGACTCCGGAGAAGAGCCCTGCGGCCATTCTGGATCCCCGCTTTTGAGAGAGAGCCATGGCTACCTTGCAAGACGGGAAGGCTCGCGTTGTACCTGCCCTGCGTATGCGGGGGGAGTCGGAGGGAGGTCAGGGCCAATGGCAACGAGACTCTATTTGTATCCCCAGCTCCCCCCTTCCAGAGAGAGAAGAGTTGGGGCGAGAGCGCGAGGCATCGGAGAACCGTTGGGAAACTGTCTACTTAGGCTGCCGATCCGGTGGCGCTTCCGAAAGGAGGAGTCGCGGGAAATCTCGCCAAGTTGACCCATCTGCCACAGTTTTTTGTAGAGTGACGGCAGTGAGCCGGATCCGGCATTAGGCCCGCCGGGTGGCGGTGTAAGGGCAGCGTCAAATCCAAAGGTTAAGCATGCAAACCATCCCTATCGTCAAGTCCGCCATGCAACGGGTGAAGTCCATGATGCAAAAATCGCTGCGGTCTGTTTCCATCTCTCACCGTCCCAAGTCTCTGTTGATATCCCAGGGACGGAGTTTCATTAAGCTGAGCAGCCTGCTGGCCTTACCCTTGCTGGTCTCGGCATGGCCCGCTTGGGCCTTGACCTTAGTGGCCCGTCCGGATCTGCGCAGCCTCAAGCGGGCACAAGTCATTCGGGTGGTCGATTACAACACCCTGGTTGTCCAGCTCGAAGGGGACTTGAATTTGCGCCTGGTGCAACTGATCGGGATTGATCCTCTGCCGGCAGAGGTCAATCCTACGTGGACGGAGCTGCGCAGGCAAACCCCTCTGCCTATCTACAATGCCGGTCAATACCTGCAGACGGCTTTGCTGGGGCGCGAGGTGTTCTTGGAGTTGGATCCCGCTCTGGCGCCCACCCCCACCCTGCCTGCCTACGTTTGGCGGGCCAATACCCTCATCAACCAGGAGATGCTGTTTTTGGGGCATGGCCTACTGTCGCCGCAAACCAATGGCCTCAAGTACGGCGCTATTCTCAAAGAGGCAGCCAATGCGGCAAGGCAACAGGGGCGCGGCTATTGGACGCCCTATGGCCCTCGCTAGAGAGAAGCCAAAGATGAGTCCAGAGCCGCCTAGCCCTTGGGGATGGCTCTCGACTTCATCAAACAGTTTCGCTGCCATTTGGTAAGGGCTTGGGATCCGCGGTATGGGAAACGGCTCTTCGGGAGAGGCGCTCCGCCCCAGATTCCGTCTAAAAGGCGGGAGCGAGCCGTTCTCTCGAGATTGCTCACCTTTTGTATTTCCTTAGTATTTAGCCTGCTTATATATGATGATCTCAGGCGGGCTTTCGATCCTGGGCTGCCGAGTTCCCTAGGTTGGAAGGGATCCCGCTGGGTGATTTGGAGTTCCCTATGGCGGATGAACTGCCGTTTACCCTGGATCAGCTCCTCATCGTTCAGGCAATTGCGCAGCAGGGGAGTTTTCGGCGGGCTGCTGAGAGCCTGTTTGTCTCCCAGCCGGCGGTCAGCTTGCAGGTGCAGAACCTGGAGCGACAGTTGGGAGTGGTGTTGTTTGACCGTGGCGGGCGCAAGGTGGAACTGACCGATGCGGGGCAGGTGTTGCTGCACTACAGCGAGCGCATCCTCAAACTCTGCCGGGAAACGGTCCAAGCTCTGGCCAATTTGCAAGAGATGGGAGGGGGGCACTTGGTTTTGGGGGCCAGCCAAACGGTGGGCACCTACGTCATGCCCTCTTTGATCGCGCAGTATCACCGCAGCTATCCCCAGATTTCGGTGCAGCTCTTGGTGCAATCCACGCGGCGAATTGCCCAGAAGCTGGTGGAAGGTCGGCTGGATCTGGCCATTGTCGGCGGGGAGATCCCCTTTGACTTACAGCGGCATTTGAAGGTGATGGCTCTGGCGGAAGACGAATACGTGTTGGTCGGCGCCCCCGGCTTTGCCCTCGATGCTCCCGCCCTTGTGGATCTGTTGACTTTGCCCTTCATTACCCTGGATCCCCAGTCTTCCACGCGGCAGACCATCGACCGGGTGTTGAATCGCCACGGCATCAACCCGGGCCAGCTAAACGTACGGCTGGAACTCAGCTCGATTGAGGCGATCAAGAATGCCGTCCAGGCTGGCTTGGGGGTGGCTTTTTTGTCGATGGTGGCAGTGGGCTCCGACTTGGAGCAAGGGCGGCTGAAAAAACTGGCGGTGGAAGGGCTGCAGATACGGCGCACCCTTTGGCTGGCGTTTAACCCGGAGCGCTACCAATCGCAGGCGGCCACCCGCTTTCGCCAGGGGCTGCTGAGCTGCCAAGACTGGCTGAAAACTCCCCCTCCCCACTTACAGTTGATCGCTTGAATGGCAGCTTTTTCCGACCAGATCGGAGAGAGCGGAGGGGATCCCTTGGGAGTGGAAAAAGCTGTGTTCATCGACTAGGGAGCTGATGAGGGAGCAAGAACTGTTGGAACGACTGCCTTTGGCGCAGCGTCTGGCGGAGTTGAGGGCCCGCATTCAAGAGATCCCGCTGCAGAGGGTGCAGTTGGAGGGATTAACTCTGGCGGGAGCAGAGTCCTGCTGGGCCGCCTATCGGGAGCTGGGGCAAGGCGAGATGCCGCTGCTGTTTTTGCACGGCTTCATGGCCACTCACGCCAATTGGTGGCCGCTGATGCAAGGGTTGGGCGACCGATACCGCTGCATCGCCCTAGATTTGCTGGGGTTTGGTCAGTCCAGCCAACCGGCTCTGCGCTACGACATCGCCGTGGAAGTAGAGTTTGTGCGCAGGTTTGTCGAGGCGCTGCGCCTGTCTGAGCCGGTGTTGGTGGGCCACTCTTTTGGCGGCTGGGTGGCGGCAGCCTACGCCATTCGTTACCCCCTGCGGGGGTTGGTCTTACTGGCGCCTGCCGGGATCCGCGACGACAGCTTTGTCAAACGCTACCGGCACATGCGGCTTTTGCTCCGGGAAGGCGCGTGGGTTGATAGGCTGCTGCGAGCCGCCATCCCCCTGGCCCGCTGGGGACGTTGGGAGGAGCGACTGGCTTGGCTCCTGTGGCTGCGGGGATCCCTGCGCCAGCAGCCGGTGGCCCGACAATTTCTCCGCCAGCGCCTGCGCCCCCAAGATGCCGTTGATACCGTTGAGCGTGACTTACACTCCATTCAGGCCCCCACCCTGGTGATCGCTGCCGAGCAGGACGACACTATCCCCCTCTGGCATTGCCAGACCTATGCAGCAGGGATCCCTGGAGCACAGCTCAAGATCTTGCCAGGAGCTGGACACGCTATCCCTGCCCTGCATGCAGAGCAAGTGCTGCCCCTGATACGGGAGTTTCTGGAGAGCTTGCGCCCAAAGCCGGACTAAGGGATCCCGACCTCTCCTTAGTTCTAAGCAAGCACCCACCCCGGTGAAAGACCCGGACAGTGCTGTCAGTCAACAAGTAAGCGGAACCTTGAGACTGGGTTCCAAGGAACTGTCTAGGGGCGTCTTGACAGCGCCTTTGCGAGTCCATCTGTGGATTGCGCAAGAATCTCCCGACTTTAGTCGGGGGAGTGTCAATGCCCTCATGCCAAGCCTCTTAGCCCGGCAACAGAGAACTGCCTCAACATCGGGGCTGTCTCGGCCCAGGCGGTCATAGCCCTAGCCCCTCTGCCAGAGGGGGAGGGGAGCGGCAGGCAGTATACAGTTTTGCTGCATCTTGCCTAACCAGCGAGCTATAGACTGGGAAGGAGGTAGGCTGGCAGCGCGACTGCTTTTTCCGGCAAATACCTGGGAGGGCAGGAAGGAGAGTGGCGAAGATACCCATCTGGCTACAGGGAGTGAGCTATGCCATCTATGGCTTTCTCTACCTGCCGATTCTGTTGATCGTCGTCTACTCGTTTAACCGCGCCCGCTTTGGCCTGGCGTGGACGGGTTTTACCTTCGATTGGTACTTGGCTCTCTTTCGCAATGCGGCAGTTTGGCAGGCAACCCAAAATACGTTCCTCTTGGCCTTGGTCAGCACCCTGGTGAGCACGGTGCTGGGATCCCTCTTGGGCTATGGCCTCTACCGCTACCGTTTCCCCGGCCAAAAGATTGTGCAGGGGTTGCTGCTGTTGCCGGTCACTGTCCCGGATATTGTGATGGCGATTACGCTGCTGCTGTTTTACCAGTTTGTGCGCGCCTACACCGGCTGGTTTGAGCTGGGCTTGGGAACGATGATCCTGGCCCACATCACCTTTCAGATTGCCTTTGTGGCCATCGTGGTGCGCAGCCGCCTGCAGCTTTTGGATCCCGCTTTGGAGGAAGCCGCCTACGACCTTTACGCCAACACCTGGCAGAAGCTGCGCTATGTAACCTTGCCCCTGGCCAGGCCGGGGATCCTGGCCGCGGCGCTGCTGGCCTTTACCCTCTCCATCGATGACTTTGTCATCTCCTTTTTCACCAGCGGGCCGGAAAGCCAGACCCTGCCCATCCTCATCTACAGCACGGCGCGGCGGGGGGTGACGCCGGAGATCAACGCCCTCTCCACCGTGATCATCCTGGCTACCTTGGTCGTGGTGATGGGGTTTCCCCTGCTCAGCCGCTCCCGCTAGCCCCCCTCTCCCTCAGGGAGAGGGGCTGGGGTGAGGGATCAAGTATTGAAATAGCGGGCCGCCGGGTGGTAGGCGACGATGGCGGTGGTGGACTGTTCCGGATCCAACTGGTCGCTGTCGTCCATGGTCAGGCCGATGCGCTCGGCCCGGAGCAGCTCCAACAAAACCCGCTGATCGGCAATGTTGGGGCAGGCAGGATAGCCGAAGCTGTAGCGGGAGCCGCGGTAGCCCTGGTGCAGGATCTGGCGGATGTCAGGGCTGTCCTCGCCGCCAAAGCCCAGCTCCCGTCGGATGCGGGCGTGGCACCACTCTGCTAAGGCTTCTGCCAGGGTGACGGCCAGGCCGTGGAAGTAGAGGTAGTCAGTGTACTGGCCTTCGGCAAACAGGCGCTGGGCGTAGGCCGTAGCCTCTGGCCCCACTGTAACTGCCTGCATGGGGAAAACGTCCACCAGGTCGGTGGAGCGATCGGCGAAGAAGTCGGCAATGCAGAGGCGCTGGCCGGTTTTTTGGCGGGGGAAGGTGAAGCGGGCCAGCTCCCGCACCTGGGGAGAAAGCTGGGGGCGCTCGACGGTGGGCAGTTGGAAGTAGGTGGTGGAGCCGGGCTCTAGAGCAAACAGCTCGGGGAAGCTGGCCGGGTCGAAGAGGATTAACGTATTCCCTTGCGCCTGCGCCGGGAAGTAGCCATAGACCACCTGCGGGTGCAGCAGGTCTTCGCTCAGGATCCGCTCCTTCCAACGCTCGATCACCGGCTCCACCTGGGTGGCGAGAAACTGGGCAAACTCCTCCGCCGACTGGTCGCGCGGCTTGCGGATCTGCCACTGGCCGGCCACCAGGGCCTGTTTGTCGATATAGAAGAAGACTTCCGGCCAGGGGATCTGATCTGAGGCGAGAACTTTGGACCCCCAGAAGGGGGGGATGGGTCGCTCGGTATCCAGGGCAACGGCCTCGGAACGACGGGTGTCTGCCCCGCCGTCACCAGCCGAGACCGCAAGGGCAGGAGCAGCGCCCACGGTCACCTCTGGAGCCGGCAAGGTGGGATCCGCTGGATCCGCAGCAGCCTCCTTCTGGCCGTTGACTCGCTGCTCCAAGTCATCCAGAAAACCCAGCCGGTCATCCCAGCGCCCGGCAGCCTTGGCCTGCATCAGCCGATCCATAAAGTGCAGGTCGGTAAAGGCGTCGCGGCCATAGATGACTTGGCCCTTGTAGGTCTGGCGGCAGTCTTCTTCCACAAAGCGGCGGGTAAGGGCCGCCCCCCCTAGGATCACAGGCACGGCGATGCCCCGCTCGTTAAACACCTCCAGATTTTCTTTCATAAACGCAGTGGATTTCACCAACAGGCCGCTCATGGCAATGCAGTCGGGCTTGTACTTTTCATAAGCCTCGATGATGTTTTCCACCGGCTGCTTGATGCCCAAATTGATGACCTTGTAGCCGTTGTTGGTGAGGATGATGTCCACCAGGTTTTTGCCGATGTCGTGGACATCTCCCTTGACGGTGGCGATCAAGAAGGTGCCCTTGCACACCCCCCCGCCCACCTTTTCCATGAAGGGCTCTAGGTATTTCACCGCCGCCTTCATGGTTTCTGCCGACTGCAGCACAAAAGGCAGTTGCATTTTGCCGGCGCCAAAAAGCTCCCCCACCTCCTTCATGCCGTCCAGTAAAAAGGTATTGATGATCTCCAGGGGGGAGTATTTCTGCAGCGCCTCCGCCAGGGTCTCCTCCAGGCCGATGCGCTCCCCGTCGATGATGTGCCGCCGCAGCCGCTCTTCCAGCGGCAGCTTGGCCAGGGATCCGGCAGCGCGCAGCTCCTGGCTGGAAACCCCTGCAAACAGCTCCGTCAGCCGCGCCAGGGGATCGTAGGTGCAGATACCCTCAGCGTTAAACTGCCGCCGATCCCAAATGAGATCCCGGCACACCTGCTGCTGCTCCTCCGGGATCTTGCTTAGGGGCAGGATCTTGGCGGCGCTAACGATGGCAGCATCCAGCCCGGCCTGGCGGCACTCGTGCAAAAACACTGAGTTCAAGACCACGCGGGCTGCTGGCGAGAGCCCAAAGGAGATGTTGGAGATGCCCAAGAGGATGTGGGCTTCAGGAAAAGCCTGACGGATGCGGCGAATGGCCTCCAGGGTAGCTGCTCCGTTGGCGCGGTCTTCCTCAATGCCGGTGGAAATGGGCAAGGCCAGCGGGTCAAAGAAAATCTCGTAGGGCGGGATCCCGGACTCAAGCGCCTGGCGATAGGCCCGCTCGGCAATCTGGAACTTCTTCTCGGCAGTGCGGGCCATGCCCTCCTCGTCGATGGTGCCGATGACCACCCCCGCGCCGTAGGTCTTGGCCAGCTCCAGCACCTTCAGGAAGCGCTCTTCCCCATCCTCGTAGTTGGTGGAGTTGAGCAGGCACTTGCCCCCGGCCACCTTGAGGCCGGCCTCCATCTTCTGCCAGTCGGTGGAATCCAGCATCAGGGGAAGTGGGATCTGGGTCACCAGCCGCGAGACCAGCTCCCGCATATCCCGCACCCCATCCCGGCCCACGTAGTCCACGTTCACGTCGAGGATGTGGGCTCCCTCCCGCACCTGCTCCCGCGCCAGGGCCACCAGGCCGTCCCAATCTTCAGCGTTGAGCAGCTCCCGCATCTTCTTGGAGCCGCTGGCATTGAGCCGCTCGCCGATGATTAAGAACGAGTTGTCCTGGAGGTAGGGCTGGGGCGAGTAGATCGAGGCGGCAGCCTGGATGCGCTCGACGGAACGACGTTTGGGCCGCAACCCCTGAACGGCTGTCACCAAAGCAGCAATGTGCTCCGGGCGGGTGCCGCAGCAGCCCCCCACCACCGCCACCCCCAGATCCCGCACAAAGTGCTCCAGGTGAAAGCGCAACTGCTCCGGCGTCAGCTTGTAGTGGGCCTTGCCGCCGATGTTTTCCGGCAGGCCAGCGTTGGGGATGCAGGAGATGGGAAAGGGGGAATGGCGGGAGAGGTAGCGGATGTGCTCGGCCATTCTGTCCGGCCCGGTGGCGCAGTTGAGGCCCAGCACATCGATGGGGTAGGGCTCCAGGATGGCCAGCGCTGCCCCAATCTCGGTGCCCACCAGCATCGTCCCCTGTACCTCAAAGGTCAGGGACACCACCACCGGCAGGCGGATCCCACGGCGGGCCAACTCCTGCTGCACGGCCACCAGCGCCGCCTTGGTCTGCAGAATGTCCTGACAGGTCTCGATGATGAGCAGATCCGCCCCGCCGTCGAGGAGCCCCCGAACTTGCTCCTCATAGGCAGCCCGCATCTCGTCAAAGCCGATGTGCCCCAGGGTGGGCAGCTTGGTGGTGGGGCCGATGGAGCCGGCCACAAAACGAGGCTTTTCCGGCGTTGAGAACTCGGCTGCCACCCGCTTGGCCAGCCGCGCCGCTGCCACGTTGAGCTCGTAGGCTTTTTCCGGGATCCCGTACTCGGCCAAGACAATCGAGGTGGCGCCAAAGGTATTGGTCTCGATGACGTCGGCCCCCACCTCTAGAAAACCCCGGTGAACCTGCGCCACCGCCTCCGGCTTGCTCAGCACCAGGATCTCGTTGCAGCCTTCCAGCTCCGGCCCACCAAAATCGGCTGCCGTCAGGTTCTGGGCTTGCAGAGAGGATCCCATTGCCCCGTCGAAGACAATCACGCGTTCCTGGAGATGCTGCAGGAAGGGGTGGGTCATAGGCGTCGCGGCTCAGGCAGGGATGGGTTCAGAGCTGCTAAAGAAAGCTGGATTTAAGTTAGCATTGAGTCAATTCCCCGGACTAGGCCAAGGCAGGGATCCCCTAGACCAGGATCTCAAGGCTGGGAAGGAATGGGGTAAAGTTGAGATTTTCTTCGTCTGCCCTGTTGCTGTTTCCCCAAGGGCGGGCTAATTTAGGGAAGACATTTTGGTGTGAACGGCTACAGTTGCCTGCAGGAACCTTCCTCAAGGTCGCCTGCTGGTTGCTGCAGTTTGCTCTTCTCCTTGTATGTTGGGGTGATTGAGGTGCTGAATACCCTGCCCTCTCAGTCAGTAAGTGGCTTGGATTGTGTCAGGGGATAAGCAAAGCCAAAGGTTTGCCTTTCGAGATCTCGGGAGGCTTTACCCATCAAAACGGGTTTTGCGCCAGTTTAGCTAAACCCTATGAGCGATATCTGCTTCGAGATCGGCCTGAGCGATCGGTTGCCTAGAAGTGGGCGAGCTTGCCCGGCACAAACGGGGTTTGCGTCTGCGGAACTTGACTCCCTCCATTTGGCGTCAGGGGCCGCAGCAGAGTTGGAACCTGCTTCCCTCATTTCGGCGTCTAGAACCCCTTAGTCTCCTCCAGTTGTCTGTGATTAAAGTTACGAGGAACTCAGCATGGCTCAAGCAAAGGAATTGGTGAAGTCTGGTCATACGGCTCTTCTCGAACTGGATCTGGAAAGTTCATCCTCCATCCCTTTGGATGCGGACAATGAGGTGGATCCCCTTGAGATGGAACCGGATGCCAGTGACACTGATGCTTTTGATGAGGATGATGAGGACGACGAAGAGTCCCTCGAGGAGGATGCCGATGTTGCTGCCGCCGCTGCCAAGGGCCGTTCAAAGCGCAAAGCGGCCAGCAAGAAAAAACCCTACACCGATGACTCCATCCGCGTCTATTTGCAGGAAATCGGTCGTATCCGCCTGTTGCGGGCAGATGAAGAAATTGAGCTAGCCCGCAAAATTGCCGACCTGCTGGAGTTAGAGCGGGCTCGTGAGGCCGTTTTCCAGCGTATGGGCCTCTGGTCCGACCCGGAGGAGGTACCGGAGACGTTGTGGGCAGAAGAAGTGAAGATGTCTCTGCCTGAATTCCGGCGGCGCTTGCATCGGGGGCGACGGGCCAAAGAAAAGATGGTGCAGTCCAATCTGCGGCTGGTGGTCTCTATTGCCAAGAAATACATGAACCGGGGCCTGTCGTTCCAGGATCTCATCCAAGAGGGATCCCTGGGTCTGATCCGGGCAGCGGAAAAGTTTGACCACGAGAAGGGCTACAAGTTTTCCACCTATGCCACTTGGTGGATTCGCCAGGCCATCACCCGTGCCATTGCCGACCAATCGCGCACCATTCGCCTGCCGGTCCACCTCTACGAGACCATCTCCCGCATCAAGAAGGTCACCAAGCAGCTTTCTCAGGAGCTGGGCCGCAGGCCGACCGAAGAGGAGATCGCCACCCGCATGGAGATTACCATCGAGAAGTTGCGCTTCATCGCCAAGTCGGCTCAGCTTCCCATCTCTCTGGAGACTCCCATCGGTAAGGAAGAGGATTCGCGGCTGGGGGACTTCATCGAGTCGGAAGGGGAAACCCCCGAGGAGCGAGTGGCCAAGGTTTTGCTCCGAGAGGATCTGGAAAGCGTGCTGGAAACTCTCACCCCCCGCGAGCGGGATGTGTTGAAGCTGCGCTACGGCCTAGACGATGGCCGTATGAAAACTCTGGAGGAGATCGGCCAGATCTTCAACGTGACCCGCGAGCGGATCCGGCAGATCGAGGCCAAGGCGCTCCGCAAGCTGCGCCACCCCAATCGCAACAGCGTGTTGAAAGAGTACATCCGCTAGGATCCGGTCTTAGGATGGACTCAGTTGCCGCCGCCAACCGACGTATGGAGCCTCTTCAGTATGAACCCCCATGAGACGCCGGATCCCAACTCCTCTGCAAAGGCTGACGGGGAGGGCAGGGATCTGCCTCCAGCCAGGGTGGAGTACCACGTGGAGGAGTTTAAGATCAGCGGGGACGAGCTGTTGGCCAAAATTCGCGAGTTGATCGAAGAGGCCAATGTTCGCCGCATCCTGATCAAAAATGCCGAAGGGCAGACGCTGATCGAGATCCCTCTGGGCGTAGGAGTGGCCGCAGGGGTGTTGGGGGCGGCTTTGTTTCCGGTGTTGGCGGCTGTGGGAGCAATCGGTGCCCTGGTGGCCAAGCTGACCATTGGGGTGGAGCGAACCATTCGCAATGATTCCTAGCCCGCCAAGATTGTTCTAGCGGCTGACACCCGCCTAGAGGCCAAGCCGGTGAGGCGCTTGTGGGCAGCTTTGACTTTCTACACCGCCCTGCCTTTGGGGAGGTTGGGTAGGCTACAGTTCGAGGGCATTGCTGCCTGGTTGCCGGCAGTGGGCTTGCTGTTGGGTGGGATCCTCACCCTAGCGGCGCTTCTGCTGCAGATTTTCCCGCCGCCGGTGCGAGCAGCTTTGCTCGTGGCTCTGTGGGTGCTGTTAACCGGCGGGCTGCACCTGGATGGGGTGGCTGACACTGCCGATGGGCTGGCGGTCAACGTCCCCAAGAGCTTTGCCGACACGGAACGGCCAGCCGTCAACGGGCTATCCCGCCGCCTGCAGGTGATGAGGGACAGCCACACCGGGGCCTACGGGGTGCTCGCCTTGGTGCTGGTGTTGCTGCTAAAATTTGCCGCCCTGAGCAGCCTGCAGGTCTGGCCTCTCTTGCTGCTGGTGCCGGCTTGGGGACGCTGGGGCCAGTTGCTCGCTATCGCCCTATACCCCTATCTGCGCGACCAGGGATCCGCCCGCTTCCTCAAAGACTCCACCTCTCTGCCGGGATCCCTGTGGCCGGGCACGCTGCTGTTGCTGGCCATCACCGGGGGGGTGGGCTGGGCCGGGCTCCTGGCTTGGCAGCCTTTGCTGCTCTGGACCCTGGGCTCTGCCCTGGGAGCCCTGGCCGTGGGCCATTGGCTCTACCGCCAGTTGGGAGGGCACACGGGGGATACTTACGGGGCTACGGTGGAGTGGTCGGAGGCGATAGCCCTGCTGTGGGGATCCCTGATCGGCCCATCCTAAGCCCCCTCTCTTTTTGGGAGAGGGGCGCGAGGGCCTCTAGACCAGACCAACTTGTTCGGCTAAGCCCAACTGCTGACGGGCCGTTTGGCAGTCTTGCTGAATTTGCTGAACCAAATCCGCCACCGCGGGAAATTTCCGCTCTGTCCGGATAAAGCCCTGCAGCGCCACCTGCACCTCTTGACCGTAGAGATCACCTGTCCAATCCAACAGATGCACCTCGACGGTGTGCTGTGAACCGGCAAACGTGGGCCGATGGCCAATGTTCATCACCCCAGGCAGGGCTGCTGCCTCAGCAGGCACATTCACCCAAACGCTGTACACCCCGTCGCGGGGCAAAAACTTCTCCGGCGGCAGGCGCAGATTGGCGGTGGGAAAACCCAGCTCTCGGCCCCGCCGATCCCCTGGCACCACCTCTCCGATTAGCCGGTAGGGACGGCCCAAGAGCTCTGTTGCCGCTGCCACCTCCCCCGTGGCCAGGGCGGCACGAATGCGAGAGCTGCTCACCCGCTCCCCCCTTAGTTGCGCCTCTGGGATCACCTCCACCGGAATGCAGCGTTCCGATCCCCAGGCTTGGAGGGTTTGGGCGTTGCCGGCACGGCGGTGGCCAAAGCAAAAGTCCCAGCCGATGCTGAGATGGCGAACACGCAGACCCCGTTCCAGTACCGTCTGGATGAACTCCTGGGGGGGCTGGCGGGCAAAGGCGGGGGTGAAGGGGAGTAACACCACCTGCTCAAAGCCCATCTGGGCCAACAGAGCCAGCTTCTCCGCAGGCGGCGTGAGCAGCAGGTGCTTTCGGCCCGTCAACACCTCTTGGGGGTGAGGATGAAAGGTGAGAACTGTGCGCACCCCCTGCAGGGAGTCGCGAATAGGCTGCAGCACCTTTTGATGGCCCAGGTGCAAGCCATCGAAGTTCCCGATGGCAACGGCGGTGGGTCGCAAGGTTTGAGCCAGGTCAGAAGTTACGTGCACCGCTTGGGATCCCGAACAACAAACAGCCAATTAACCACTGCCCGACAATCTCTACCAGAGCGGCCAAAGCAAAGCCATCAGCCCACTGAGGCCAACCACAGCCCACAAGCTACGTCGCAGGCGCTGCAACACAGGGTCGATTTGATAGTGGACGATCAGCCGATGCTGCGCCAGCTCCTCTTCCGATTTGGCGTAGATTGCCCCGTCGTACCAGCCGCTTTCTTCGTAGGGAATCCGCGCCTGCGCCAAGCGCCGCCGCACATAGGCCCATCCCAAGTAGAGGTGGAGCAACACCAGGCCGAGCAAGGCATTGGCCCCCAGCACCGTCCCCGAGGCGAAGTGGCCCCATTCCCCAGCAAAGCTGCCCCAGACCAGCGGCGCAACTACCAGGGCAGTCGCTCCCCAAAGGCCGACAAGCCGCTGCACATAGGGGATCCCTTCCAACACCGGCCAGCGAAAAGGAAAAGCTTCTCTCAGCTCTGCATACTGCCGCAGCGGCTGTTGCTCAGCAGGAATGGGATGGGAAGGATCCACCATACAGCCTTAATGTATCTACACAAAATGATACTGGCAGGCCCAGCCCCCCGCCAAGCCCAGGCCAGCCGCAGTTCAACCGAGGGGGGAGAGGAGTATTCTTAATGTTGTATAGAGCGTGGTCACGTTACCTCCGGTTCTACCATGAGCGTCCCAGGCGAATCTGCCGCCACCACCCCCCCCTATGTGATCTTGAGAGAGCCGGACGGCAGCCAGAGGAAGTATGTTCTCGCCGGAGCGGCCGCTTGGACGGTAGGCCGCGATGCGGACAACTCCATTGTCCTCAACGATCCCAGCGTTTCCCGCCAACATGCCCTGCTGCAGTATTTAGATGACCACAGCATCTATCTCATCGATCTGGGCAGCCGCAACGGCTCATTTGTCAACAATCGCCGCATCAGCATTCCCACCCTGCTGCAAGATGGAGATCACCTCACCCTCGGACAATCGCAGCTCGAGTTTCACAGCGGATCCCTAGCCAGCCTAGAACCCAGCTCTGCCGGCAAACCCTCAGACACCTTGGTTCTGCAGACCCGCTGGCTGATCTCGGTGGCCGTAGTTGACGTGCGCGGTTACGGACAACTGACCCAGCAACTGGACGAGCGCCTGCTTTCCCAGGTGATGGGCGACTGGTTCCGGCGCGGCGGCGACATCATCCAGCACCATGGAGGCAGTGTCGATAAATATATCGGTGACGCGATTATGGCCGTCTGGTTCCATGCACCCCAAGCGGATCCCTTACAAGCTGAACACGCGGAGATTGATCTCGATGTGAAGTCGGTCTTGCAGGCTCTGGTGAAGCTGTTCCAGATGACCGAACAACTGAACGGCGAGTTTCCCCTGCCTTCTCCCCTGCGCTTGGGGGCGGGTGTCAACACCGGCTCAGCCATTGTGCGACAGGTGGGCAACAACACCCGCCAGGAATACACCGCCCTGGGCGATACGGTTAATTTGGCCTTTCGCATCGAGAGTGCCACCCGCACCCTCAACACTGACCTGGCCATCAGCCAAGACACCTACGCTTGCTTGGCCAAACAACTAAGGCAGGTAGCCGCCTGTTTTTCCCAGCAGGCGGTGCAGCTCAAGGGGTATACCCACCCGCACCAGGTGTACTACTGCGATGTCCGCTCTCTGCAAGCGGTTCTCGAACTCTAACTAAAACGTGCGCAGAAGCTGGGGATCCACCTCGCCCACATAGGTGTTGAGACCAATGGCCGTGGCAACTAGAGCCCCATCCACTTCCACCCGTCGGTACTGGGCGATGGCCTCTGCCAGGGGCACATCCACCACGCGCCGATTTTGCCAGGCCACCATGCGGTCGTACTTGCCCTGAGCAATCAAGTCCACAGCCGCCACCCCAAAAGCTGCCCCCAGCAGGCGATCCAGAGGAGAAGGAGTGCCCCCCCGCTGCAGATGGCCCAAAACCATCACCCGCGTCTCGATACCGGTGCGCAGCGCAATCTCGTTGCCTATGTAATAGCCAATGCCGCCGTAGAGAGACTGCCCCAGGCTATTGGTGTAGGTCACCGGTTCTCCGGACTCAGTGCGAACGGCCTCCGCCACCACCACAATGCTGAAATTGTTGCCCCGCTCTTTGCGGTCGAGGATCCTTTTGCAGACATTTTCCAGCTTGTAGGGGATCTCCGGGATCAGGATTACGTGGGCCCCCCCGGCAATGCCAGCACTGAGGGCGATGTGACCGGCATCCCGACCCATCACCTCCATGACCATGACGCGGCTGTGGCTGATGGCGGTGTAGGTGAGCTGATCCAAAGCCTGCACGGCCACACTCAACGCCGTGTTGAACCCCACGGAATACTCGGTGGCACCGACATCGTTGTCGATGGTCTTAGGGATCCCGACGAAGTTCCAATCCCCCTGCAAGGCTAGCTGCCGGAGAATGGCCAGGCTGCCATCTCCCCCCACTCCGATCAGAGCATCCAACCCCAGCCGGTGGTAACCCGTGATCACCTCTGCCGAGCGATCCACCAAGCTGCCATCCGGCATGGGATAGGCGAAGGGGTTGCCCCTGTTCACAGTACCCAGGATGGTGCCGCCATAGCGCAAAATGCCGGAAACCCGCTTCACATCCAGCAGCTCTGCTTCCACCGGTCGCGCCATCAGACCTGCGGTCGCGTTTTTGATGCCGTAAACATCCATGTCATAGTCGCGGGCCCGCCGCACCACTGCTCGGATAACGGCATTGAGGCCGCCACAATCGCCACCGCTGGTGAGGATCCCAATTCGCTTACGTTTTGGCATGGTGCTCCAGGATGAACAGCTTGAACAAAGATATGGACTGCCCCGCTCCACAGTTTCAAGCCGACTAGACTTCACTCCTGCAAGCGGATGCTGTGCGGTTTGCTTACAGTGGTTCCGAGGCCCTAGCAGGCTGTGGCCATGGGGTACTTGACCAACCGCAGAGAAGGGGAGGCGACGGCTGGATTACAGGATCCCAAAGAGTATGTCCAGACCTGTGGGCCAAGATGCTGAGCAGAGTTTGCAGTTGGGGAGCGACTCCGCGGACAAGAGGAGTTGTTAAGCATCCTTCACAACAAAGAATTAAGAAATGTTGCCTTGCAAAGCTAGGTTTGGAAAGGTTTTCGCTATCTCTGAGGATAGATCTTGTAGGCAAGACTTGGGGGGAACCATCTGCCGAAAAACCAAAATTAAAATCATTTGTTAAGTAACCTTGATCAAAACCCATTCAAGCGAATGATGGTAGAGATGATGGAGATATTGAAGGAGCCGGTCTGAGTTGGGAGAAGCATGATGACGCAAACCATTGCCCAATGTGCGCTGCGGGGGGCCACAGAGTTGCTCAGCCGTTACCAGCGGGGAGAGCGTCACTTTCCCCAATCTTGTCTGGAGTACGCCTTCTTACGGGGGGTCGATCTGCGCCGGGCCGACCTGCGCGGGTCTGACTTGCATGGGGCCAACCTACGCTATGCCAACCTGCGCGGCAGCAATCTGGCCAATGCCGACTTGCGCTGTGCCGATCTGCGCTATGCCGACCTGGAGGGAGCCTGTTTGGAGGGAGCCAATTTAAGCGGAGCCCAGTACAACCACAACACCTGCTTCCCCGCCGGTTTCGATCCGGTAACAGCGGGGATGCAACTGTTCGAGTTTTAGCTTAATCGGCGGGAAGCCCCGCACTGTATGGGTGAGTTGTGTTGACTCAAGAGCACATCAGTGACGAGTCTTGGGAGGTGTTCACCCAAGCTTTCAAGCAAGGTGGGTGCTGCGTTGGAGCCGCAGAAAGCTCTCTAAAAAAGAGGGATCCCCAAGGGGGGATCCCAGGGGTATTTGCTCTGGGTCGCATTGGCTAGGGCTGCGTCCGGAAGCTCTTCACCTCCAAGACTGGCCCCACCTGGGCCACCGTCACCATATCTTCTTTGATCTGTCCCTGGATGGTGACCTCCAACCCCTCTTGTAAGAGCTCTTTGGGGGCGCGGAAGAGGGCGTAGTGCTGGCCGGAAGGGAGCGTCAGCACCCACACCCCCCCTTCGATATCCAGGAACTCGATGGTACCGCTGTATTCTTGCATCACTTCCTCAGCGCTAAACCGGTGCTGCTGGGCTGGGAATCCAAGATGGCTTGCGCTCCCAAATAGGCCAGGCCCAGGCAGAGCAAACCATTGAGGAGCAAGAAGGAGCGCCCCAACCAAGCAGAGGAGCCAAGCCATAGTACCCCCTCGTAGAACAGGGATCCGGACAGGAGCAGATGGGAGGCCATACCGATCGAGAGGCCGACGACCGCCCAACGCCAGCGCCGATGGCCCAGGAACAGCACCATCAACAGGCCGGGGATCAACACGCTGGCAAACAAGGGGTTCAAAGCATTGGTTTGGGCCAAGGCGGTGCCCAGCTCTGGCAGGGAGCTCCCCATCACCTGGAAGGGCCACCGGGGCGCACCCACAATGGCCAACCCTTGCAGGGGGAAGAGACCAGCGCTGCCCAGCAGGATCCCTCCCAGGAGGGGTACTGTTGCCAGCATGGGCTTGGGAGCCAGCCACCAGCGGATCAGCACCAGGATGATGTAGCCGCCCACCACCATCAGCAGCTTGGGCACCAGGGCAATCGGGCCACCATCAAACCAGAAGCGTGGGTTGAGGTAGCCGTTGTTGTTCAGATATTGCAGGAAGTCCTTCAGCCACAGCACTAGGGGGTTCTCCTCTTGCTGACCGGTGGCTCGGGCCAGGGCCCTAGCTGCGTCCAGACGACCGGCGCCGTAGAAGTTCTGCTTGTCGCCGGGCACCGGGGTGGCCGACATCTTCAGCACTTCTTCCACCTTATCCGGATCTTTGATGCCCTGAGCCTGGATCAGCGCTGCTACGCCGGCCACGTGGGGAGTGGCCATGCTAGTGCCTTGGAAGTAGGCAAAGACGGGCTCGTTGGGGTTGCGGCGGTTGATGGTCTGCTGCAGAATGCCGTACTCAGGGTGCTCGGGAGTCTTGGCCCCGCCGGGAGCGGCGATATCTACCCCAACCCCATAGTTGGAGTAGGGGGCTTTGCTGCCATCGGGCCCAGTGGCCGAGACGGCGATGACATGGGGGTAGCGGGCCGGGTAGCTCACCTCGCTTGAGTTTTCATTGCCGGCGGCTGCGATCACCGTCACCCCTTTGCGGTGGGCATAGGCTACGGCCTCTTCCATCAGTTGGGCAGAGGCACGGCTACCCAGGCTGAGGTTGATGATTGTGGCGCCGTGGTCAGCAGCATAGCGGATCCCTTCCACCACATCCGACAGGGATCCAAAGCCATTGGCATCCAGCACCCGCACCGGCATGATCTTGGCCTTGAAGGCGACCCCGGCCACGCCTAGGGTGTTGTTGGTGGATTGGGCGATGGTGCCCGCCACATGGGTGCCATGGCCGTTGAGGTCGGTGGGATCCTCATCGTCATCCACGAAGTCGTAGCCCTTCACAAATTCGGTTTGGGCCAGATCCGGCACCCGTGTCACCCCAGTGTCCACCACGGCTACCGTTACCCCTTCCCCTTGGGAGATGTCCCAGGCTTCCGGCATGCGGATGGCTCGCAGGTTCCATTGCTGGGGATAGAGGCGATCGTTGGGCACAAAAGCGGCCTGGAATTGGTAATTGGGGTGGGCATACTCGACCAGGGCTTCCCGCGAGAGCCGTTGGATTAGCCGCCGTGTGGCTCCTGGATGTTCCGCATCCACATCAAACAGGTAAATAGCCTCCTGGCGGGCAAAAGCGCTGTTGCTGCTGGGTCGCAGCGGCAAATTGTAGGCTTTGGCAAGAGCAGCAATCTCAGTGGGAGTGGCCGTGTTGACAAAGTTGACCACAATGCTGTCGTAGGGGGTGGATCCCTTACCGCAGGCCGTCACCAGCAGTGCCACCAGGCCAGCGCAGCAGAGACCCAACCAGCGTCTGAAGTTCATCATGCACGCCCTCGGGATCCAAAATTGTTGCCACCAGTATGCCCTCTGGATGGGCAATTGACCAGAAAATCAGCACGCTGCGCCACGAGGCTGTTCCTGTTGTCAACTTTTTCGGGGGCCACTCAGGAAACCCAGAAAAAGGAATCCCTCTGGCCAAACGGTTTGTCCCGATGCATGATGGATCTGTAAGAACTTGAAATACTTCTTAACATCATTTCTCAGTATCTCGTCATCAAAGCCAAGAGAGGAATCAGCATGAGCATCGGATGGCAACGGATACTGCGCGTCGGGGCAAGCTTTTGCCTGGGGCTGTGGATTTGGCTAGGTGGGGGATCCCCGATTTGGGCCCAGCCTGCTTTGCCAGTGGTGGAGATGGAGTTGCCGCAGCCGCCGGTGCCGGTCTTGGATTTGGCGGATCAGTTGACCAGCAATCAGGAAGCGCAACTGGCCGAGCATCTAAACCGGTTAGAGGAAGAAACGGGCTGGAAGCTGCGGGTGCTGACCCAGTTTGACCAAACCCCAGGCCGCCAAGTGAAAGAGTACTGGGGCCTGAACGAGCGCAGCGTTTTGATGGTGGCCGATCCCAGGGGAGGCAACTTGCTGGCCTTTAACGTGGGAGACGCCGTGCGGGAGATCCTGCCGCGTACCTTTTGGATTGAGCTGCAATCTCGCTTCGGCAACCAGTTCTACGTGCGAGAGCACGGCACTCAGCGCGCCATTTTGGAAACCGTTGACGTTTTGGATCGCTGTTTTCACCAAGGGGGCTGCCGTGTGGTGCCCGGGCTGCCGCAGGAGCAGTGGATCCTAACGCTGCTCACCTCTATCTTAGGCGGGATCGTCTTCGGGTTTGCCGGCAAACCCCGCCACGCGGAGGAGCTGTTTAACTGGCGCTGGGCTTTGCTTATCTCTCCCTTGTGGTTCATTTTGTTTGGGGCCTTCGGCATCGGCCCGGTGATCACCCGCACCCAGGATTGGCTCCCGCTGGTGCGCAACATCCTGGGCTTTCTGGCAGGAGCCCTGGTGATCTATTTGGCGCCCATTGCCCGACCGGCAGCGGAGCAGCAGTAGCCGTCCTGCCCAGTTAAGGCCAAGCTCCATTCCCCTCTCCCTCTGGGAGGGGGGTAAGCCTCCGAGTCGAGAAAGAATCCTCCGCCTATTGTCCCCCGCAGCAAGCCAGAGGCTAGGGCGAGAACGCTGGGAGCTTCGACGGGGGCAACTTCCCAAGAGAGAATGCTAGAATCAATAGAGCTAGATTGCTGATGTAGCTCAGTTGGTAGAGCACTCGACTTGTAATCGAGCGGTCGTCAGTTCGAGTCTGACCATCAGCTTTGCAGGCGGCCCCCGCTATCCCAGGAGAGGAACTCAGCTTTGACTCTGGCGGTTTGGTTAAATTGACTTCAGTGGGATCCTGCCCCCTCCCCTCAGAGGCGGATCCCCGCGCAGGGTATCTGCCGGTTTGTTCCTTTGTGTTCTCTAGAGGTCTATGTCGGGTCTGCCAGCCGCTACAGTTCGTCGATTGCAAAAGCTGCCCCAGGTGCCCTCGGTATGGGAAGGGGATCGCCACAGCCTACCAGGCTCCCTAGCCCTGGGATCCCAGAGCTCCTCGGGTTTGGCTGAGGGGGAGTGCATTTTATGGGTGGATGGCGTTCAGGGCGTGGTGCGAGCTATGGAGGTGGTGCCTGCTGGCTCCGGCCTTGAGCCGATGGTGCGAACTTTGATCATGGCCATGGAGCGGCCCAATGCTGCCTTGCCGGCTCGTCCGCAAAAGGTCGTTGTGCGGGATCGGGAGGTACAGTTTTTCCTGCGCGGCATTTTGCACGAGCTGGACATCAAAGTGGAATGCCAGCCGGAATTGCCGCTGATCGACGAGATCCTGCAGAGTTTTGCAGAGGCCAGTGAGCAGATCCCGCCTCCGCTGCCGGAGAACTACGCGAAGCTGCTGGCCGGCAAAGCCCTCACCCTCTGGCAAGATGCCCCCTGGGACTATCTGGAGGATCACCAAATCTTGGCGATTGAGCTAAATCGCTGGGACATTGAAACCCTCTACGTCTCGGTCATGGGGCGGCTGGGAATGGAGTACGGGGTTCTTTTTTATCGCTCGCTGCACTCCCTCAAACGGTTTCGCCAGGACGCGGGCCAACCAGATACTCCCGAAGAGATGGAGGAAGCCTTCCTCAGGCAAGATTGTCTCTATCTCACCTTCCAAGCTCGCAATCTCGAACTCAACGAGCTGCCAGACCTGGACTTGGCTGATCTGGATCCCGAAGAAATCGAGCCGAACTTCGGCACCATCCACCCTCTCGAGGGCCTGCGCGTTGTTTTGCAGGAAGACGAGGCGGCGGCTTTGGCGGTGGCTTTGGAGGCCTTGCATCGTTTTTTGAAGCAGTACCACCGCAAGCTGGAAGAGGATTTCCAACCCTGTCAGGGTCGGTATCGCATTCCCAACCCACAGGCACCAGGGGAAACCCTCTCGGTGCAAGTGCGCACCCTGCCCGACTTGGCTGTAGAGCTTCTGGAGCTAGAAGGAGACGAAGAAGAGCACACCCAAACCTTGCTGCGAGATGATCTCGTGCCTGAGGGTGCGCAGCTCGGCCTGGGGGTGTTGCCCTGGACCACAGTGGAGGCGCTGCGCCGCACAGGGCAATGGCATCCTCTCCCCCAAAGTAAGCTGGTGCAAAGGGGTGAAGGGCTGCCGGTGGTGATCGTACGCACCTCCCGCTCCAAAGCAAAGCAGTTGATCGAGAATCTGCGCGGCGAAGGGGGGCCCCAGGGTGTTTGTTTTAACACAGGGGTGGATCCCTTTGCTGGCAGCCGCTACGCCTTGGAAATTGTCCAAACGGGCAACCGCGACCTGCACCTGTTCGGAGAATTTCCCGAAGACGATCCTGTTCACTCGATAGCCCGCGAACGCTGGGAACGGCGTTGCCGCGAGACGGGCGGCTATTGTGGCCTGGTGGTGGCGATGGGGATAAATTCCAACTGGCCAGAGCTGCAGGTGCGCCACATTCTGGCCCTGTTTGAGATGCAGGCGCTCAACCCGACGCGATTGGGTCTGGGGCCGATGGTGCGCATCAGCCGACAGTTGCACTTTCCCTAAGGATCTTGAAAAATCCTTGCGCGAAAAGTCCTTGGGCTAGCCCATGGCTACAAGCCAATCCAGGGATTGGAGCTTAATAGCATTGACTACAGCCTGTTTAAAGTGGGGTACACGTTGCAAGAGGAAGGAGAGGAAGAGATGCCAACCCATTCTTTGGATCTACGGCAAAGAGTTGTAACAGCTTATCAGGCAGGTCAGACCTCCATCCGCCAGGTAGCTGAACGGTTCATGGTGACCAAAAGAACAGTACACCGCTGGGTGCGACAGTACCAACAAACTCAGGATTTAACCCCCAAGAAAGTAGGCACCAAGCGAGTGGATATTTTGGAACAACATCGATAGGAAGTGATGGCAATCATTGCAGAACACCCAGACTTCTACCTGTGGCAATGCCAAGAACTGTTGCGGGAGCGCTTAGGGATTGATGTAAGTACTGTCACGATACACAACTTCTTGAAAAAGCAAGGGATGACTCTAAAAAAAAGACTTACCGCAGCGCGAGAGTCCAAGAAGAGGAGGTGCAAAGAGAACGACTAGCTTACAGT
>NZ_JANSIZ010000023.1:0-37919 GCF_047462315.1 Synechococcus sp. H60.2
CTTGGATGCTTCAGCTCTACTTCAGAGACCCGGTACACGGGATCGATGAAGCAACTGGGGCAGAAGAAGAGACAAAAATCTCGCCGTAAAGCGGATGGGGAAACCCCACCCGCCTGCGCGGTGGGGTAGTTCATTGGTTGCCCGCCTTAGGGTAAAGTCGAGAGGCAAACCGCAGGAAGTGCAGGCCATGATCTTCCCTTCCCTGAAGGAGTTTCTCGCCCTCAGCCAACAGGGTAATTTCATCCCGGTGTACCAGGAATGGGTGGCGGACTTGGAAACGCCCGTCTCCGCCTGGTACCGGGTCTGTGCCGGGCGGCCCTACAACTTTTTGTTGGAATCGGTGGAGGGAGGGGAGCAGGTGGCCCGCTACAGCTTCCTCGGCTGCGATCCCCTGTGGGTGCTAGAGGTGCGCGGGGATCAGGCCTTGCAAATCCACCGCGACGGGCGTCGAGAACAGCACCACGGGGATCCCTTTGCCATTTTGGCCCGCTGCCTGCAGCCCTATGAGCCGGTGCACCTGCCGGAGTTGCCCAGCAGCATTGGCGGGCTGTTCGGCTACTGGGGCTATGAGCTGATTCGCTGGATTGAGCCCAAGGTACCCATCCATCCCCCGCAGCCAGGGGATCCGCCCGACGCCATCCTAATGCAGGTGGACAGCATCCTGATCTTCGACCAGGTGAAGCGCAAGATCTGGGTGGTGGCCTTTGCCGACACGCGCCAGCAGCCGGCGGAGCAGGCCTACGCCCAAGCTTGCCAGCGGGTGGAAACGCTGCTGCAACAGCTCAGCGCTCCCCTGTCGCTATCCCACTTCAGCCTCGACTGGAAGCCCCACCTGCCCGATGCCATTCCCCCCAGCACCCTCAGCCGCGCCGCCTACTGCCAGGCGGTGGAGCAGGCCAAAGCCTACATCCGCGCCGGCGAGATCTTTCAGGTGGTGCTCTCGCAGCGCTTGACCAGCCGCTTTGACGGGGATCCCTTTCGCCTCTACCGCTCCCTGCGGCTGATTAACCCCTCCCCCTACATGGCATTTTTGCAGTTTGGGGATCTGTGCCTGATTGGCTCCAGCCCAGAGGTGATGGTCAAGCTCAGCCGGGTGGGGGAAGAGCGCATCGCCACCGTGCGTCCCATCGCCGGCACCCGCCCCCGCGGCACTACCCCCGCCGAAGACCGCCAGTTGGAGCAAGAGCTCTTGGCGGATCCCAAGGAGCGGGCGGAGCACGTCATGCTGGTGGACTTGGCCCGCAACGACCTGGGAAGGGTCTGCCGCCTGGGATCCGTGCAGGTGGACGACCTGATGCAGATTGAGCGCTACAGCCACGTGATGCACATCGTCAGCAACGTGGTAGGGCAGTTGGATCCCCGCTACAGCGCCTGGGATCTGCTGCGGGCCACCTTTCCTGCCGGCACCGTTACCGGCGCCCCCAAAATTCGCGCCATGCAGATTATCCACGAGCTGGAAGGGTGCCGCCGCGGCCCCTACGCCGGTGCCTACGGCTACTATGACTTCTCCGGCCAACTGAACACCGCCATCACCATCCGCACCCTGCTGGTTCAACGGGGCCAGGTGAGCGTCCAAGCCGGGGCGGGCATCGTGGCTGACTCGGATCCAGAGCGGGAATATCAAGAATGTTTGAACAAGGCGCGGGGCATGCTGATGGCAGTGGCCAGTCTGCAAAAGGGGTAAAGGTTCATGTTAGCCGAGGTGCGCTTTAGCCATACAGGACAGCAGCCGGATCCGGAGACCGTAGAGCAGGCGTTTCACCTGTTTTCCACCGAGGGCTACCTGGTGCTGCCGGAGATCTTCCCCACGGCGCTCATCGACAAGCTGCACAGCAGCTTTCTGGCCACCTACAGCCGCTACTGCACCCACGAGAACCACACCGACGCCCTGTTGGTGGGCAATCGACGAGGGATGGTGACGGTGCGCCTGGAGGGGCCCTTCAATGATCCCCTGCTCTATGCCCACCCCTTAGTCCTGCCTATTTTGCAGCGAATCTTGGGATCAAGCCTGATCCTGAGCGGGATGGGGGTGGTAGTTTCTCTGCCGGGATCCGCCGACCAACAGGTTCACCGGGATCTCTCCCACCTCTTCGGCGACGCAATTCTAGATGCCATCATCCCCTGCTATGCCCTCAATCTTCTCATTCCGCTGGTGGATGTCAACGAAGAGAACGGCATAACCCGTCTCTGGCCCGGCAGCCATGCCGTTTTCGAGGCCCACTACACCGAGCTGATCCGGCAGATGCCCTTTGTCGATCCGCCGCTGGCCAAGGGATCCTGCCTGCTGTTCGATTACCGCTTGATCCACCTAGGCCGGGCCCATCGTTCTACCGCTCCCCGGCCCCTCCTTTACAACACCTACAGCCGACCTTGGTTCCGGGATCCCGTCAACTACACCCGGCAGCCCCCCTTGGTGATCCCGGCAGCCGAGAAAGAGCGGATCCCGGCCCAGCACCAATCCCTATTCGTGGCAGCGCAGATTGTCTAGAGGAAAGTTTTGAGGAACGGGGGAAGATGCCTCAGAATGGGGGTGGGTATCCCCGTTGTTGAAGTTTGATTGCGCACCCCACTATGAGCGAAAGCACCTCTCAAGAGCCATCTTTGGCGCCAGCGGCAGACGCAATGGCCCCTGCTGCCGATCCCAGCGCAGAAACCGCGCCGGCTCCTGAAACCGACCAAGGATCCGCCAGCCGGCGTGTCCGTCAACTTTTGGGCATGAAAGGGGCAGAGGTGGAGTCTCGCTCCGTTTGGCAAGTCCACCTGCAACTGATGAAGCCCGTCACCTGGATCCCACTGGTGTGGGGCCTGATTCCGGGGGCGGCCTCTTCTGGCCACTTTACCTGGACTTGGGAGAACGTGGCCCTCATCCTGGTGGGCATGATCCTGGCCGGCCCCCTGATGACCGGCTACACCCAGACTCTGAACGAGTACTACGACCGCGACATCGACGCCATCAACGAGCCCTACCGCCCCATCCCTTCTGGGGCCATCTCCCTCCGGCGGGTGGTTATCCAGATCTGGGTGCTGCTGATCTTGGGGCTGGGGTTGGCCTATGCCCTGGACTGGTACACCGGCCACGACTTCCCGGTGATCACCTGCATTGCCCTGGCGGGAGCCCTAATTGCCTACATCTACTCGGCGCCGCCCCTGAAACTAAAGCGCAATGGCTGGCTGGGCAACTACGCCCTGGGCGCCAGCTACATTGCTTTGCCCTGGTGGACAGGCCACGCCCTGTTTGGCCAGCTCAACTGGACAGTCTGCATCCTAACTCTAATCTACAGCTTGGCCGGCTTGGGGATTGCCGTGGTCAACGATTTCAAGAGCATGGAGGGGGATCGGCAGTTTGGCCTGGCCTCGCTGCCGGTGATGTTTGGCGCTATGGGGGCGGCCTGGATCGCGGCGCTGATGATTGACCTATTTCAGTTCGGCATGGCCTCGTTTTTGCTGGGAGCCGGCCTAAAGCTCTACGCCGCAATTTTGGTGCTGCTCATTATCCCCCAGATCACCTTCCAAGACATGTACCTGCTGCGGGATCCGCTGAAGAATGACGTGAAATACCAGGCCAGCGCTCAGCCTTTTCTGGTGTTGGGGATGTTGGTGGTGGGTCTGGCGCTGGGGCGTTCCGGGCTGTGGTAGTCGACCCGAAGGCCAAGTGCCCATCCTGGCAAGCGAGGTGACGGCTTCTGCCCTGGGTCATCCTCTCTACCGGGGCCAAGATCAAGTTAGGGATCCCTCTAGGGTAGCCGATGGATCCCAAAGAGTGGAATGGCCCTGGGCCAAAGGAGAGGTCCGATGAAACTGTTTTTTCCCCGCCCACTGGGGCTAAGCCTGGCTTTGCTCTTGGGGGCTGTCGCTCCTGTACAAGCTCAGCGGATCGTCATTGATGGCCGCGGGATCGTTGTCGAACCCAGCACCGGTGGCTCGGTTATCCTCAACCCCGGCCAGCCGCTCTTGGCTCCGTTCCCGACCGGGGGAGCTCCTTTTTCCATCGATGCCGAGGGCCAAGTGGTCTCTGCCCCTGGCTACCGCTGCAGCGCCGCCACTGCTGCCGACAACTCCCCCATCATCTGCCGCTCCCAGTTCAATTCCAACGACGTGGTGGTCTACGAGCGGGATGGCCGCTCCAACACCTTCTTCGTCAATACTGACAACACCGGGATCCGGCCCAGTGGCAGCGGCCTGCGGATTCTGCCCAACTCCGAGCCGGTGCAGCCCTCCGGCAGCGGCCTGCGCATCCTCCTCAACTAAAGAGGGGAAGCGGCTCTTGTCTAGGCGGATCCCGCCCGTCTTGCTTCTAGTTCCTGCAGGATCTGCCGGTGGCGCTGCCGGGTGATGGGGTAGAGCCACACCAGCAGGATGCCGCCGATTAAAACCACCGCCGGCAAGGGGCCAATGGCAAGGCGGATGGCCAACAGGGCCGATTCCGGCTGGGTGGGCGGCGGCTCCCCGGCCACCGAAGGGATAAAGCCAGACCACTCCAGAACTTGCCCTAGGAAAAACAGCCCCAGTCCTAGGCCTACCTTTTGCAGGAACACCATCAAGGCACAAAAGATCCCTTCCCGCCGCTCCCCAGTTTGCAGCTCATCCAGGTCGATGACATCCGGCAACATCGACCAGGGGCCGAGGTAGGCCGTGGCCGAAACCCCCACCCCCGCCAACAGCGCCAGGGCAACCATGAACCGCTCCTGGCCGGGCTGTAGGAAAAACAGGCCGGCTTGGGAGATCAGCCAAAACCCCGCCCCGATCAGGTACATGGCGCGCTTGCCCAGGTGGGCGCTCAGTCGCGTCCAGGCAAACAGGGTCAGCACCGCAACGCTCTGAACCGCCAACACCACTAGCGAGATCCACACTTCCGGCAACTGCATCCAGAAAACGATGAAATAGGGGATGATCGTGGCCGTAAACTGAAACGCCAGCCAAGAACACAGGTAGATGCCGCTGACAAATAGATAGGGGCGGTTGCTGAAGGCCACCCGCAGTTGCTGCAGTAGGGGCAGCGGATCCCGCCAGGATTGATACTGTTCTCGCACCCCCCAAAAGCAGAGCAGCAGGGGCAGAGCCGAGATTACCCCAAAACAAGCTCCCGCCAGCAGATGGCCAGCAGCCCGATCCGGCAGCAGGTTAACCAAAAGCGGAAAGGTGACTACTGCAACCATGCTGCCCCCCACCGAGAAGGCAAAGCGGAACTGGTTGAGCTGGGTGCGCTCGTCGTAGTCTTGGGTTAGCTCCGCTGTCAGAGAGGCATAGGGAATGTTGGCGGCAGAGTAGAAGGTGTTAAACAGCAGCGACACCGCCAGGTAATAGGCAAACAAAAGCCCAGTTCGACCGGGAAAAGGGATCCACCACTGCGCCGCAAAGGTCAGGGCAAAGGGAAGAGCCGAAAACAGCAACCAGGGGCGGCGACGACCCCAACGGCTGCGGGTGCGGTCGCTGAGGATGCCGATGAGGGGATCGTTGAGGGCATCCCAAAAGCGGGTGATGGCGTAGATGCTGCCGGCCAGGCCCGCCGCCAGGCCGACAGTATTGGTGAGAAAGGGCAGCAGGAAAAAGATGAGGATATTGGCCGTCATGCCCGTGCCCAGATCCCCCACCCCATAGGCCAGCTTGGTCCACCAGCTTAGTCGTCTGTCGGCCATGGCTTGCTCGGCAAAGGGGTGTTGACGGGGAAGGGGCGGAGGCCAATGGCCTTTGTGGCAGAGGGGCTAGACGCGCATCTGGCTCATTGCCTCTAGATCTAGCACCCTGGCCACCTCTTCTGGACTCATCAAGTTGCGCTCTAGGACAATCTGGCGGATGGGCTTCCCCGTTTCCAGGGAGATCTTGGCCACTTCTGCCGCCTGCAGGTAGCCAATGTAGGGGTTGAGGGCAGTCACCAAAGCCAGTGTCCCCTCTGCATAGCTGCGACAGCGATCCGCCTGGGCGGTGATGCCGCGGACGCAACGTTCAGTAAAGACCCGCAGGCTGTTGTTGAGGATCTGCAGGCTATGCAGGAGGTTATAGGCAATTAGGGGCATCATCACGTTGAGTTCAAACTGCCCTGCCTGGGCCGCAAGGACAATGGCAGTGTCGAGGCCGATGACCTGAAAGCAGACCATGTTCAGCATCTCAGCCATCACCGGGTTGTACTTGCCGGGCATGATGGAGGAGCCGGGCTGCACCGGCGGCAGTTGGATCTCTTTAAGGCCGGTCTTAGGGCCGGAATCCATCAGCCGCAGGTCATTGGCCAATTTGATGCCGTCTTGGGCCAGGTTGCGCAGGGATCCCGATAGGTGCACCAAGGGGGCCATGCTCTGCATCGCCGCCATGGGATGGGGAGCCGGCGTGAGGGGCAACTGGGTGTACTCTGCCAGCCGCTGCACCACCTTTTGCCGGTATAGGGGATGGGTGTTGAGGCCGGTGCCAACGGCGCTTCCCCCCAGCCCCAGGCTGCACAGGGCTTGGCTGGCCTCCTCAATCCAGCGGCGGTGCTGGGCAAAGATGGCTGCGTAGGCGCCGAAGCTGTCCCCTAGGCGCACCGGCACTGCATCCTGCAAATGGGTGCGGCCCGCCTTGAGGATGGCGCGAAACTCCTGCGCCTTTTGCTCCAGCGCCGCCACCAGGTTGTCCAGCGTGCCCAGGAGATCCCGCCGCACCCGCAGCAGGGCGGCCAGACGAATGGCGGTGGGGATGACATCGTTGGTGGACTGGCCATAGTTGACATGGTCGTTGGGGCTAACCCGCTCGTAGCGCCCCTTAGGCTCCCCCAGAATCTCTAGGGCGCGGTTGGCCAGCACCTCGTTGACGTTCATGTGGTGGGAGGTGCCTGCCCCGGCCTGGTAGACATCCACCACAAACTGATCCCGCAGGGATCCCTGGAGGATCTCGTCCGCTGCTTGGACGATGGCCTTGGCCACCTCAGGGGGAATGCAGCCCAGCTCGCCGTTGACTTCAGCCGCCGCCTTTTTAATGAGTACACAGGCCTCCACGTACTCCGGTAGCGGCTTGAGGCCGCTGATGGGAAAATTCTCCAGGGCGCGGGCGGTTTGGATGCCGTAGTAGACCGACTGGGGCAATTGCCGCTCCCCCATCGAGTCTCGCTCGCTGCGCACTTGCAGTGGGTCTGTCTTTGGAACCATAGCACAGCTTTAGCTGGCAGGGCTCTCCTCAGCGGGTTTTTGGGAAGGCTCCTGCAGGGTTAGGGATCCCTTTTCCTGGAGGGCGGCCAGCTGTTGGCTGAGGCGCTCGTTGTTTTCCGCCAAGACGAGCACCATGGCCGCGCAGGCCAGATGGACTCCGGCCCGGAATTCGGCCGAGGTTTTGTACTGGGCCAGCGCCTCGCTGTCTCCTTCCCGCGGGCTTAGGATCAGTTGCACCGACTTTTGGGCCAACTCTTTCAGTTCCCGTTCCGTTAAACCGAGCTGCACTGCTTCTGCCCTCCCTTCTAACCGGAAAACAAGCCCCACCCTGCCCTCTCGCCAGCAGGATTGCCACTTTGGTTATCCTACCGCGGTTGCTGCCCCAATCCGGCATCCTTACTTCCAGGGGATCGGCTCAGAACCCCTAGAAGAAAACAAAAAATGCCAGCTAGTATAAGTGCAGCATGCTTTGCCCTTCTGGCCGATGGCCCACTTGGGGGTGCAAGTCCATCGGCCGGCAACGGCGCAAAATAGCCTGCTATTCTCTGAGTACTACCCATCTTGGTTGTTGTTCACAGAGAGGAAAACTTGTCCGTAGAACGTCCACTTGACCGCTTTCCCCACAAGCAGCGCGCAGAGCTGCCGGCGATTAACGAGCGCATCCGCTTCCCCAAAATTCGCCTCATCGATACCGATGGCACCCAGTTGGGGATCATGAGCCCGCGCGAAGCCCTGCGCTTGGCCGAAGAAAAAGATCTGGACTTGGTCTTGGTGAGCGACAAAGCGGATCCCCCGGTCTGCCGCATCATGGACTACGGCAAGTTCAAGTTTGAGAAGGAGAAAAAAGAACGGGAGGCCCGCAAAAAACAACACACCGCCGAGATCAAGGAAGTGAAGTTTCGCTACAACATCGGCGAGCACGACTACCACGTGCGCCTGCGCAGCGCCCAGCAGTTTTTGGGGGATGGAGACAAGGTGAAGGCCACGGTGATGTTCCGCGGCCGCGAGGCGCAGCACGCCGAGTTGGGAGAAGAATTGTTGCACCGCCTGTTCAAAGACCTAGAAGACGTGGCGGAAATGCAGCAGCCCCCCCAGAAGGAAGGGCGAAACATCATCATGATCCTCTCCCCGAAAAAATCGACCTGAGGATGAATCCCACCGATGCCGCTAGCAGTTGGGGATCCCGCGCCGGAGTTCACCTTGCCCGATGCCGAGGGCAACTTGATCAGCCTGGGCCAGTTGCGGGGCCGGCGGGTGGTGCTCTATTTCTACCCGCGGGACAACACTCCCGGCTGCACCCGAGAGGCCTGTGGCTTTCGGGAGGCCTACGCCGACTATCAAGCCCACGGGATCCAGATCTTGGGGGTGAGCCCCGACGATGCCCGCTCCCACCAAAAGTTTGCCCAGAAGCTGCAACTGCCCTTTCCGCTGTTGGTGGATGAGGGGGCCAAAGTGGCCAGTGCCTATGGGGTCTATGGCCCGAAAAAGTTCATGGGCAAAGTGTACAACGGCATTCACCGCACCACCTTTGTCATCGATCCGGAAGGGAAGATCGAGGCCATTATCACCAAGGTCAAGGTGGAGACTCACGCGGCGGAGCTGCTCCAGCAGTTAACTGGCTCCTAGTCTCTCTGTTGGGGGGTGCAGGGGGAGGGGGAGCCCTGTCGGCAAAGCTGCCGATAGGTCTAGCGTTCCCCTGCCCAGGTTAGGACAAAAAGGGATCAGTTAAGGGATATAACAATACAAAGTGCTGGTATGGATTCCCCTGGGGCCGTGTCCCGACGCACCCGTACCACCAAGTCCATTCACGAGAGCTACCAAATTTTGGGTCTGGCTGGCCAAGGGCAGTATGGGCGTGTGTTTTGCGCCCGGCCCCGCCAAGGGGGGGAGCTGGTGGCCCTCAAGGAGCTGCCGGCGGAGCGTTTCCCCACCCCTAACCTGCTGCGGGAGCTGCGCTACTTGCTGACGTTGAACCATCCCAATATCACCCGCTGCTACGCCCTCGAACATGCCCGTGAGGGGCGCTATTTGGTGTTGGAGTACTGCGAGGGAGGCACCCTGCGGGAGCTGATCGACCAGGTGGAGCAGGGGCTGTGGCTACCGGTCAAGCAGGTTTTGGGCTTTGTGGATCAGATCTTGGCCGGCTTGGATCATGCCCATCGACAGGGGGTAATTCACTGCGATGTGAAGCCGGAGAACATTTTGCTCAAGCCCACACCCCAGGGCTGGCAACTGAAGCTGACGGACTTTGGCATCGCCCGCCACCCCCAGCCTGCTCCTGGCGAGATCACGGCTACCGGATCCCCGGCCTACATGGCCCCGGAGCGCTTCTACGGCCAGTTTAGCCCCGCTTCCGACCTCTACGCGGTAGGGATCATCCTCCTAGAGCTGTTGACGGGCCAGCGGCCCTTTTCCGGCTCCCCTAGCCAGTTGATGCACGCCCATCTCAACCAGCGGTTTGTCTGTCCAGAGGGGATCCCGGCCCCGCTGCAGGAGCTGCTGGAGATCACGTTGCGCAAGTTGCCCCTGCGGCGGTTTCGCACGGCGGCGCAGATGCGCTCGGCTCTGGCGGTGTTGGCCCAGGAGTGGCAGGAGCCAGCCAGTTGCTGGGTTGGCCCTCGCCTGCCCCGGTGGTCTCCCCCCGGTTTGCAGATCTGGGATCTGCCGGATCCAGGTTTTGTTGGCGGTGGCGGGATCGAGTCCCTGCCTGAGCAAAAGTTCTACATCTGCGAGGATCCCGGCGGCTGCCGCTCTCCGCTGCTGTTGCGGGTGACCTCCCAAAAGCTGGAGTGGCTAGAGCTGCAGGCCCTTGCCTCAGGAGCGCTGCCTCTAGCCTGTTTCTCCTTGGCCGAACCGTTGCAGCAAGTGCTGCCCTTGCCGAGCTTCCCGGAGGCTTTGGCTTTTTCCAAAAGCAGCCTTTTGCACCTAAGTCCCGCACGCATCCGTACCTTGCTGAGTTTTGCGGAGGATTGGCGGGCCACCTGGCTAGAGGAGCAGCAGGAGCTAATCTGGGCCACCGCCCAAGAGCTGGGGGCTGTGCAGTGGCAGCCAAAAGGGCCAACCGCTGCTCAGCTCTTCCCTGAGTTCCACTGCTATTTCCGCTGGCCTGGGCAGAGGTTGCAGCCGGATGGCCAGGGATCCCTGCCCCGCTTGCTGGCCCTCTCGGATTATCTGGTTTTGCTGACAGGTGCGGGGCGGCAGTGGGTGCAGATGAGCCTTTTGCCCTATCCCACCGGTTTGCCTTTGCAGCCGGGATCCCAGCCGCTGCGCTATCGCCTACCCCTGGATCCCAAAGGGAGGGTGCTCAGCTTGGGGGAACGGCTGATTTTTGCCCCCAGGGATGGAGAGGGGCAGGGATGCTGCCCCCACCTTTGCTCGGTGCAGGTCAACCCTCTGCGGCTGCGCCGCTGGTTTTTGAAGGGGTGGCCCCTGCAGATGGCCAAGGCCCCTTGGGGCGTGCTGCTTCTGTGTCGCGAGGGAGAGGAGTTCTCTTCCCTTTGGTTGTATAGCAAGGGGGGGGATCCCTTGGCCCAGGTGGCCGTGCCGCCCGGATCCGAGGTGTTGCAGGTGGGGCAAAGGGGACTGGTCTGGCTGCAAGTGCCCAAGACCGGGAAGCCGCAGCAATTTCAGCTTTGGCAGTTGGATCTTAACCAGTTGCCGGCCAATGGCCATGCTGTTGAGGTGGTTTCTTTGGGCTAGCGACGGGTCAGTTGCCAGGGATCCTTGCCACTACCTTCGGCTCTGCTTCCTTGGGGAGCGGGAAAAATAGGGGCTGAGAGGGCAGACTGTTTCGCTGCCAACTCTTTGCCCTGAAATGGCTGTAACTGAGCTTGGGCTGTTTGGCTAGCTACTGGAGTGGGCTTGGCGAGCCAATTGCTTGAGAAAGGTCAGAGGATGACGGTTGTGAAGCTGCTGCTTGAGCCGCTCTTGCAGGAGCTCCTCCTGCCAGGGATCCCCCGATTGCAGCCACTCCAAGTAGCTGAGCCCTGCCACCCGCGTCAGATAGGCCCCGCTAGCCGCCTGCAGGGGGATCCCCACAAACATCCAGGGGCTGGCTTTGAGGACAGAGCCTAGGGAGTGGGTAGCCAGCTCTAGTCCCCCGAGCTGCACAATCATTTGCGCCAGGCTGCGGGCAATTTGCTGGGCCTGCTGCAGAGTGATGCGGCGATCGAACACCTGATGCAGCTCCCCGATCATACGCGCCTGGATGGCTACCCCGGCCAGCACATCCAAGGCCGGGAGGGGGGTCACGGCCAAGGCAGCGGCCGTCGCCCACTGCATCCGTTCCACGATCCGGCGACCCTGTTGGTGGCGCTCTTCCCGCAAAGCCTGTTGGACGGCCTCGCCCAGCGTTTGGGTCTGCAACAGGGCGTTGGCCAGGCGCAGATGGGATCCCTTTTGCTGTAGCAGGCGGGCCATCTGCTGGATGAGGGCGGCAGTATCGGGGGGCTGTGGCTCCCAGGTCTCTTGCCGGGATCCGTCTGGAAAGCAGTAGCGGACTTTCAAGGGCTCTGGGTCGGCAGCAATGGCCACCACCTGCTCAGGGGGGATGACGCCGGCGGTGCGCTGGCGCAGGTGGGCCAAGATGATCTCCACCTCTTCCGGCAGCATTTGATCCGTCTTGTTGAGGGCCAGGATGGTGGATTTCCCCAGCCGGGCCAGCTCTAGCAGCTCGGCATATTCCGAGGCCAGCAGATCCCCGGCCACCACCAAGATCAGCAGATCGGCCTTCTGGGCCAGGGCGCGCGCTTCTGCCTCGCCGGCGCCGCCGATGGTCAGCAGGCCAGGGGTATCGGTGAGGGAGATGGGGCCGCTCCAGCCCTCCAGCCGATAGGTGTGAACGGATCCCTGCTGGGTAGTGCCCAGGGTGGGAGCGGTTTCCCCCACAGGCTGCCCCATCAAGGCGTTGATCAGAGAAGTTTTACCAGCAGAGGCAGTGCCGAACACCACCAGGTGCAATTCCTCCTGGGCCAGCCGCCGGTCGATTTCCTGCATCTTGGCCTGTAAGGCGCGACGGCTGATCTCGTTTTGCAGCTTCTGGATGAGGCGATCGACATCCTGCAGATCCGCCTGCACCTGATCCCGGGTCAACTTAACCCGCCGTTTGCCTGGGGTTGGATCCCTCTGCTGTTGGCGAGCCTGTTGCCACCAGCGCTGCACCGCCAGCCCTGCCGCCACCGTTCCTCCCAGGATGCCGGCCACCACCAGATCTGCCAGCGGCACCGAATAGGGAGCAACAAAGCTGTAGATGCCACTAACCCATTGCAGGTATTGGCTGAGAGCCGCCAAGCCCAGCCCCGTCAATAACCACAGCCACGTGGAGCGCGACAACACCATGCCAACCCACAGCTTGCCCAAATGCCCGATCCGGAACGGAGCCTGATCTCTAGAGAAGCTCTGAAGATCTATCCAGAGGTCTACAAAGGCAAGAGAAGCGATCGCAAATTCAGGACGGCTAAACCCTCTCCGCTGGCAACCCCGGCGCAAGCTGGAGCCGCAGCCTCTTCTTTAGCATAGGGCTTAGTGTAGCTGAGCATACAATTTTTTCGGGTGAGCCAGCGCAGGGACAGCTGACCCCAGCTAGGGAATCAACGAGAGAGGCAGGCACTGAAGAGCGTCCTCAGCCCAAGCGGCCAGGGATCCCCGCCAAAACCGCCGGCGGCTCCAGCGGCGCCGGCAGAAACTCACCCCCCCGGTAGTCCAGTAGCTGCACCAGGAGCAAGTAGCCCACCCCCAGGGCAATGGCCAAAGCTCCCGTAACAATAGCCACCCACTTAGGCCGTTCCACGCTGCGCCTCCCCCGTCAACTGCCTATCCCTACCCATGATGCCCGAAACGACCACTTGCGGCCCAGCCAAGGATGTCTGGAAGTTTTTGTATCCTGAGGGGGTGTGAGGTCTGGAGAGATGATGAACGGGATCCCATCTTGGCGGCGGCAACTGCGGCGTTGGCTGCCCTGGGCTGCCCTGCTGCTGCTCCTGGTGGCAATTGGCTACTGGGTGGGCCCCCGACCCCGACCTTATCCCCAAGAGCCAGAGCTGCCCACCCTGGCCCCTCTGCCGCAGCACCCCCGCATCCGGGTGGCCTTCAACCAAAGCCGCGAGAGCACCTATCGGGATCCCTATCGCCAGGTCTATCGCTACGGCTACAACCTAGAGGAGTTGATTATCTCTCAGATTCGCTCTGCCCGGCAGTCGGTGGATGTGGCGGTGCAGGAGCTGAACCTGCCTCTCATTGCCCAAGCCCTAGCCGAGCGGCGGCAGGCCGGGATCCCGGTGCGGGTGATTACCGAAAACACCTATGTGCGGGCCTGGCACCAGCTCACCCCTGCCGAAGTGGGGGCGCTGGACGAGCGCAGCCGTCAAAAGTTCGAAGAGTACTGCCACCTGGTGGATGTGAACCGGGACGGACAGTTCTCCCCTGAGGAGATCGCCAGCCGGGATGTCTATGCCCTGCTCGATGGGGGGCAAGTGCCCTGGCTGGATGACACCGCCAACGGCTCCAAGGGCAGCGGCCTGATGCACCACAAGTTTGTAATTATCGACGGGCAGCGGGTGCTGACCGGGTCGGCCAATTTTACCCTCTCCGATATTCACGGAGATTTCGATGCCCCCGGCAGTGTGGGCAACGCCAATCACCTACTGCTGCTCGATAGCCCCGAGCTGGCCCGCATCTACACCGAGGAATTCAACCTCATGTGGGGGGATGGGCCAGGGGGATCGCCCGACAGCCGCTTTGGCGTGCAAAAGCTCAGGCGCCCCCTGGAGACGGTTTACCTTGACGATGCCATCGTGGGGGTGCATTTTTCCCCTGCCAGCCGCTCCCTGCCCTATGAGGCCACCTCCAACGGCCTCATCGCGGCCACCCTGGCCCAAGCGCGGCAGCAGGTGGATCTGGCTCTGTTTGTCTTTACCGACTCAGGCATTGCCAACCAGCTCAGGCAACTGCGCCAGGAGCGTAACGTAGAAATTCGCGGCCTGTTTGACCCTGGCTTTGCCTTTCGTGACTACAGCCGCACCCTGGAGATGTGGGGGCTGCTGCTCCCCGACGAAAACTGCCGGATGGACGCGGCCCGCCTGCCCTGGACAGTGCCCGCCTCCTCTGTGGGCGTGCCCAACCTCGCTCCGGGAGACAAACTGCACCACAAGTTCGCCATCGTTGACCCCGGCACCCCCCAGGCCACGGTGATCACCGGATCCCACAATTGGTCGGTGGCGGCCAACCACCTCAACGACGAAAACCTCTTGATCATCCGCAACCAGCGGGTAGCGGATCACTTTGTGCGCGAGTTCGAGCGGCTCCTTGCCGAGGCCCGCTTTGGCCCCAGCCGCCGCCTGCAGCAACAGGCGGAAGAGAGAGCCCGCCTCTGCCCCAGCCCTGTCCCCGTTGCCCTCTCCCCATCTGAAGCAGAGCCGGAGCTGCTGGAAGTCGAGGCGATCTCCGTTCCTAACAGGGGATCCCCTTCCCAGCCGGCTACCCCGCAATCTTCTCGCGTGAACTTAAACACCGCCACCGCAGCGGAGCTGGAGCAGTTGCCCGGCATTGGCCCGGGCCTGGCGCAGCGCATCATTGAGGCCCGCCCCTTCTCCTCCTTGGAAGATCTGCAGCGGGTCAAGGGCATCGGCCCGGCCCGGATTGAGCAACTGCGGGATCGGGTCACCTGGTAGGGATCCCGCCTAGCTTTCCTGAGCCAGCTCCAGAAAAGCTCCCATACGACGAAACTTTTGGTAGCGCTCCTCCCGCAACTCCCGCCCGCTCAGGGCAGAAAGTTCCTTGAGATGTCGTAGGAGCGCCTCCTTTAGGGTCTGGGCAGCTTCCAGAGGAGCGCGGTGGGCGCCGCCAACCGGCTCTGGCAAGATCTCGTCGATCACCTCCAGTTGCAGCAGATCCTGGGCGGTAATGCGCAGGGCGGCGGCGGCTTGGGGCGCTTTCTTGGCATCTTTCCAAAGGATGGCCGCACAGCCTTCCGGCGAGATCACCGAATAAACGGCGTGCTCAAACATCAAGATGCGATCCCCAACGCCAATGGCCAAAGCCCCTCCGGATCCCCCTTCGCCGATGACAGTGCAGATGATGGGGATCTCCAGCCGAAACAGGGTCTGCAGGTTGGTGGCGATGGCCTCCCCTTGGCCCTCAGCCTCTGCCTTGACTCCCGGATAGGCCCCCGGCGTATCGATAAAGGTCAAGAGCGGCAGGCCAAAGCGGTGGGCGTGTTCCATCAGCCGCAGCGCCTTGCGGTAGCCGGCGGGGTTGGGCATGCCGAAGTTGCGGTGGATGTTGTCCTTGGTGTCGCGGCCTTTTTGGTGGCCCAGGATCATCACCGGCTGATCCCCCAGCTTGGCCAGGCCGCCGACGATGGCCGGATCGTCTTGGCCGTGGCGATCCCCGTGCAGCTCAAACCAGTCGTCGCAGATGGTCTGCACATAGTCCAAGGTGGTGGGGCGGCGGGGATGGCGGGCCACCTGCAGCCGCTCGACAGGCGTGAGCTGGCTGAAAATCTCGCGGCGCAGCTCTTCGGCTTTGGCCTCCAGCTGGCGAATCTGCTCGGAGGCGTCGATGTCGTTTTCTTCGGCCAAGGCCCGGATTTCCTGGATGCGCTGTTCGAGGGCGGCAACGGGCTGCTCAAACTCCAGCAGCAGTCGGTCGGTAGCTTTGGTCATGAGCAGTTGAAGTAACCTTGAGTTAAAGTGTGAGGCTGATGCGGGTCACAGCTTTTGAGGTGGTAGGCTGCTGAAGGCCAGGAGCCACTCGCATGGCGGCGCGTAGCGCTATCTTCTCACATCCGGATTTTCTAAGCTAGAGAAGGCCCTCTTCTGGCTCCGCTCAAACCTGTGTTTTCCTCCTCCCACTCCTCTGCACCTCTTCCCGCCTGGCTGCGCTGGGCGGTGGTGGGATCCGTCGTCCTGGCCATCGCAGGGGGCGCCTTTTGGCACTACGCTCAGCCGGAGCGGCAAATCCGAGTCCACACGCAAAGGTTGCTGCAAGCTGTAGAACGGCGAGATTGGGCCCAAGTAGAAAACTTAGTGGCCGCCACTTATCGCGATGGCTGGGGCTTGGACAAAGAGCAGGCACTGGCCTACAGCCGCGAGGTCTTCGGCCAGTTTTTGCGCCTGCGCATCCGGCCTCAAGAGCTACAGGTGCAGCTCGGCCCTGGGGAGCAAGGCCAAGCCACCCTCTGGTTTATTATTGAGGGATCCGGCGGCCCTCTGGCCAACCTGACGCGGGATCAGGTAAACGCGCTGGAACAGCCCTTCCGCCTGGACTGGCAGCGGCGGGATCCCTACCGTTGGGAGCTAACCCGTCTGGAGAACCCTGCCCTGGAATTGCCCCTTCTCCCTGGTCAAGGACAAGCGGGCCACAAATGAAGGGAGGTCAAGCTGCCCGAAATTTAGAACTTTCCTGCCTGCCAAAGCTGCTCCAAATGCGTCTGGCAGCGCCGCAGGATTTGGCGGCTTTCTTCGAAGGTAATTTGCTCCAAGGCTTCGGGGTAGGAGCACCAGCGGTAGGCGGCTACCTCCTCCGGCTGTACCTGCAGCTCAGGGGGAGGAAACTGGGGCGGCAGCAGGGCCACGTAGTAGGTAACGGTCTTGGCCACCGCGTTCCCCTCTGGATCTGTGAAGGTGTAGGCCTCCTGTAGCGTCAGGGGGTCGGGCTGGCCGGGCAGGGTCAGAAGCTGGTAGTCGGTCAGGCCGGTTTCCTCGCGCAACTCCCGCCGGGCTGCGGCCAGGTCGCTTTCGCCCTCATCTTTGTGCCCTTTGGGGAAGGCCCAATGCCCTTTCTGGTGCTGGATGAGCAGGTAGAGGTGGGATCCCTGGGCGGGCGGGAGGGGCAGCACCGGGATCACGCCGTAGGCAGCATCGGTCAGCATGGGAGCTAGTCTCCAAAGAGTTTGATGGCAGGTGGCCTGGGATCAAAAACCTCGTTGGGATCCACCCGCGGGCGCTCCACCCCTTGCAGGGGCGAGAGAGGGCGACCGGTGTCGAATTGAAAGAGATAGATCGGCAACTGGCTGCTCCCTAAAGGCAAGAAGGCCAAGGTATCGATCTGGGTGAGGGCATTGCGGCTGGCCGGTCGGGTGAGGTTAAAGGCGGCGATGCGGTCTTCCAAGGGGGTCTCTGCGGCAGTGCGTCTGCCCAGGCCAATGCTAAATTGCTGATTTCCCTGCTCGTCCACTCCCAAAACCTGGACCTCTCCCAGCTCGACTGAGGGACTGCTCTCCGGCAGACCGGCCACCACCGGCGGTGCATCCAGCGGCGGCTGTGAGGGCAAAAAGCGCAACTGCACCCCCTCCGGCAGAAGGCGATAGTCCTGGTAGTCGTGCCGGATGGCAAGGGATCCCCTGAACACGCGGCGGGTCAGGCCCTCCAGCGTCCAAAACCCATAGCCCACATTGATGCGGCTGCTCTCCGGCAGCCAGTAACGGGTGCCTCCCTGGGGAGCAGGCACTGCCGTAAACCCCATGAGGACATAGGCCTGCCCCCACACCCCTGACAAAAACAAGAGCACCTGCCGCGGCAGCCCTGACTCTGGCTCCAGCCACAGCTCCCGCAGCTGGCCCTCCTGCAGGGGCTCTAGGCGCAAGTGCTGGACAGGGGATCCCGCCAGATCTGCTCGTTCTGAGGAGACGACGCGGTAGCGGCTAGGATCAGCCTCTAGCTCAAAACTTACCGAGGGCAGGAGCGCTTCGGGCCGGCTCACGTACACCGAATACAGCTTGAGCAGGTCCGATTGGTTCACCACCTCCAGTTGCCGCGAATCCAACAGGCGAATGCGATCCCCTTCAGCTACCCACGCCTGCCAACTGCCGTCACGGCGGCGGAGCACATCCAGGGTGGCTGTGAAAGTTTGGGATCCCTCCACCCGCACCTGCTGGCGGTACTGCAAGTTGGGCAGAGGCGGCAACTGCTTCAGGGCAGCGTTGTAGCGCCCTAGCCAAACTTGGGGATCCAGCTCGGCGCTTGGGGAAGAAGCGGGATCCAACTGGGCCAAGGCCGGATCTGCCGCCTGTAGGGCAACCAGCCCCGTTAGCAGGAACACCACTCCGCTGAGATAGCCCCCGCGGGATCCCTGCCGTCGCCACCCTCTCAGTTTGGACTGTCTGGGCGACATTAGCTTACCTCGGCTTGCCCTGCTAAATTGAGAGGCTCCCCAGCAGGGATCCCTCCTGCCCGGACGCCTACTCGATGGAAATAGACTGGGGGCCTTGGGTGGGGGCGGGTGAATCCTCCACCCTCAAGCCCTGAGACTCCAGCCAACTGCGCAGCGGATCTTGCTTGATATCCAAGCCCAGCAGGCCGCTCAGGAAGCCCCCGCAGAAGACAACGGGGTTACTCAAAAAGGTCTTCCAGACCTCGTTGTTGGTGAACATAGCCAACATGCCAAACCCTTCCCTATCCTAGCAGGGCCAAGCTAGACGGCAATTAACTTCTGGCGATCTATGCTTTGCAGGACATTGAAGATGTTGCTGCCAAGGCGCTGGAACTCCTTGCCGCTTTTGTCAGCAAAATGGAGTACCCAGGGAAGCCTACAGGCTTGAGAGCGACTGGCAGGATGAAGTTGAGAAAGGTGATAAGTCTGTACAGCCAAGACCTCCAAAGGCGTACTGCCATATTCGTGGACAACTCGCAGGGGCCTTGCGCTGCCAATAGAGCCTGCGCCTTTTCTGCTAATGGGCTCGCTTGTTACCAGAGTAAATGACTTTCGCGAGTAGTCGAAAACAACGGTGCCTATTTTGGCGTCTTTGTACTTACCTTTTCCTTCTTCTATCCCCATCCTTCCTGTACCGCTTTTGCGTATGCCAACAATATCCACAGCAATCTTCTCTTTTTCTAGCTCCTCAATTGTTCTACTAAATTCGCCTCCTTGAACTAAACCATCCCTCATCAAGAGAACCTTGCTGGGATAGCGATCAAGCTTGTCATGAAACTTATTGACAAGTTTGGACACAGTTTGATAAATTGCGTCCCCAGAGAAGGTTTCTCCTCTCTGCACAGCAGGCAGCTCCCAACCTAAGCTCTGCCCATCGGCCAGCACAGCAAAAGCAGAGGCTCCGTAGTATAGCTGCCGATTAGTGCCCACATCAAAGCCAATGATTAGCTCAGGGCGTTCAGGATGGTCGAGGGGTTCCAGGAGTACCGGCTGCCATGCTGCCTTACACAGAAGCCCTAGGACAACGTTTAGGGCTTTGTAGGGATTAGCGCCAGGGACAGGGATCATAAACTGGGTTGCTATCCCCGCTTCAAGGGCCTCCATGCGGATCTTTTGCTTGCGCTCATTGGGCGACCAGGGCATGACAACCAAAACGGTTTTGATCCCTTGCTCAGCCCAGCTTTGCCAGAATCTTTTTCGGGCAAGATCGCCTTCAGGCAAGTCTTGCTGAGTGGCACAGAAGTCCAGTTCAACTTCTACTCCGCTTTTTTGGGCTACCTCAAGCAAGCACTTGCGCACTTCGCTGGGATACTCTTGCCTGTTGTCATAGAGGTTTAGGCATCCAAACTTAGTCTCGCCTACTTTTGCACATCCGTGATACCTAACTCCAGCAGGATTTTGAACTTGCTTGCGACCCGATCCCAATAGCTTTTCCGATCCCAATAGCTTTGGCTTAGCCAGAATGTAGCCCTTGGTCTTCAGCGGCTCAATTTTCTCACAGGAAAGTTTGTATACTTCCTTTATAATCAAACTCGCAGTCTTTCCAGACTCTTGCAATCGTTCTTCTAAACTTTTTCTGATGCGATTGATAACATCAGCACTAACTTTGCCTCTGTTGTCTTCTAGACTGGCCAGCATTTCCAAGGTTAAAACAGGCGATAGCCTTCGAGACAGATGGGGCAAACGCTTTTGCTTTGAAGCTACTTCGACTACCCAAGAGCTTTCCACTTCCTCCCTAGGTGCATTGTACTTCTGTAAATGGTACTCTGCCAGACTCATGTTCAGTTCTGGCAACTGAATCTCCCACGGCGACTGATTGGAAAAAATACCCAGATATTCCCAAGTCTCGCGTTTACCATATCTATTCCGAACCCACTTAATTGGGATATCTGGATAGTTTTCCAGCCATTCATGCAAAGTCCACGGCGTGTAGAAGCGGTAATGAATATCGACTTCTAAGTAAAGCTTTCCGTCTGGTTCAACAGCAACGTCTATTCTTCTTGCTTCGTGGATTTCCCAGCCTTCTCCGGAAAGTTCTACCCCTTTCTGAGCAGTCACCCAGCAGAGCAGGCCGCCTCCTATCAATTCAACCGTATTTTTGGTGTACCTAAGGTGTGACTCTATCCTCTTGCGCTCAAAGCTTTCGAGGGCGCTTCTTTCTTGAGGATTGGCACAGGTTAGAACCCTAAGCCCACACTCTTCTAACTCCCACTTTTCTGTTTTGAGCTTACTGATTGGAACCTTTTTTTGGGTTATAATGCTATTTCCTAGACGAACAGCTATTACTTCGAGACGGTTACAGATCCTGGAAAGAGTTTTGTGCACATCCTCTAGCTCTGGGAGGGGGTTTGGCCTGCAGTTGTACTCATAAAAAGTGAGATCTGTCTGAGTTAGCTTCTTAACAAGGAAGCGATTGAGGGTAACTGTAACTTCTTGCTGAAGCAGTTTCATTGGCAAGCCCTCCGTTCAAGCTTCTCTCCAGGATAGGCCCCAATCTTCCCGATCGCACTTCACGGCTCCCCAGCTTGGGCCCGAAACAGCTCCGGTGGGGCCAGGTCATAGCTAAACGCCTCGGCTTCAAAGTGGCCGCTCATGCCCACCACTTGCCATTCAGCGCTGCGATTTCCTTGGCGGAAGCGCAACCGCTGCGCCCGCAGGGGCACCACCTGGATGACCTCGGCTGGAAACGCCTGGTACTCCCCCAGGTACTGCCGGGGATCCGGCGGCAGGTCGGCACTGCTTTCGATTTGAATCCAAAACACCCGCCCCGCCTGGTTGCCGTAGGCCCGGATCTGCTCTTGGCCTTGGTAGTGCTCCACGCCGCGTAGCCGCTGGCGTCCTACCTGCATAGACTTAGCCCACTCCGGCAAGGGATCCCCCAAACTAATGGACCAAGCCGGCCCGCCCAATCCCAGCCAACCCAACAGCAGCAGAACCCAAAGCCAGAGCCAGCAGCGTGGCCTTCTACGTGCAGGGATCCCCTCCTGGGCAAACATTGGTTTCCTCCACAATTCAACTCAAGGCCTTGATCTCAACGTAGGCGAAAGCCAATCCGCCCCCTTGCAATATCAAAGGCAACGTCGGCGTTGAAAAACAGGGGCATGCCCAACAGTTGCACTCTCTGGTTGCCGTTCACAAAGATCCGATCCCGGCTGGGCGTTACCGGAAAGCCCACCCGAATGCGGTAGTCAAATGCCCCCTCCAGGACGGCGCGCCATTCCGACCCGGGGGGCAGGGTTGAGGTGGGAAAGGGAGGGGATCCCAACAGGCGAACGTTGAGGAAGATGTCGGAGGCGCCGCTGTCAAATAGGGTGGGACTGAGGACATTTTGAATAGAGGTATTGCTGATGCTGTAGGCCACCTGCAGGGCTTCATCCCGCCAGATGGGCGTGCCATTGGGAAAGCTTCCCACCTGAGGCAGTTGCCGGAAATTGAAACCAGCGGTGTTGGCCTCCGTCAGGCCGAGGGTGAAAAGGCCTTGCACAGAGTCGAACCCACCTGTTTGGAGGATGTACCCAGAACCCAAATTGCCCGGCAGGCGAGGGAGGGGGCTAAACAAGTTGGCATCGGGGCTGCGCTCGTCTAGGGAGGTGCCAAGGATCCCAGTAAAGGGCCGCCCTGGTCCAAATAGGTTGTCGGAGCAGGTGGCCACCAGACCCTCCACACAGGTAATTTGGTCAATCAACTGAATCGTTACCGGCTCTTGACTTTGGATCCCGCCCAAGCCAAAGGGAGCGCGGGCCAGCACTCCGATAAATTGTGTGCCATCGGCAAAGGTTACTGTGGAAGGGATCCCTGTCCGCTCCAGGCCAAGGCGGCCTGCTGCTGACGATAAGATGCGCAGCCCTGCCGAGCCGGTGTCCAGTAACACCTCGGCCTCCCCCCCTGCCACTTCCACCCTCAAGCTCAGCAACTTAAAGCGGCTATTGCCCAGAGTGCGCACCGTCAGAGGGATTGACTGGCTGCCCGGCTCAGGCGGAGGCGGGAGCAATCCAGGAGGGGAGGTCCCAGAGCCCTTGGGGCTAGAACAGGCGATCCCCAGCAGCACCACCAGCGCCAGCACCAGCCCCCCCAGTCTGCGCCGGATTTCCCTCGCCCAGGCTTTCTTTTGGAGCCGCTCTCCTGTCTGCATCAGATCCCACTCCCCCAGCCACCAAACGCTTGGGCAGGGAAAACCCAACTGCGCCCAGTGCGCCTGCCCTGCCGATGGGGCTGCCAAGGCGCGCACGGCTATCCCAGCCAAGAACAGTCTAGCCAGGGCCGGCTGGCGGAGAAGGGGCAACAGCACCTAGCTTGGGCGGGATCCCCCCTTCTGCTAACGGGACGGGTTCTCGCTCTGCGGGCTAGCCTCCGGCATTAGACAGCCGAGAGCATCACACCCTGCCGGCCCCTCTGCCATAAGGGCGAGGTTGCGGTCGTAGCGCGCCAGGGCCTCGTAAAAGTTATCGGTCTTTCGTCTTTGCTTGACCTCAGCCATCAGCCGTTCATAGGTGGCTTTGTCAATTTTCTCAAAGGGCAAGCGGGGGAAGGGAGCGTCGAAGCGCGCCAACAGCGCTGCGCTAATGTACCCCTCGTCGTCGCGGATGGCCTCGTAAATGCGGGATCCCAGCGCCTCGATCTCGTCCTCCCGCAGCTCGATGGTGGCTGAGGTGTTGTGGGTAGTGTAGTACTTTTGCACCTGCATGTAGAAGTCAAACTGGGCCAGGGCAGAGAAGCGCTCAATCTCAATCTCCTCGGCGCCGGGCAAATTGGCCCACTCCACCTCCACCGGCAGCTCCACCAGCCACTCGGTACAGCGGGGATCAAAGGGATCGTTGAGCAGGTTGCCGTTTTCGTCCTTGTCCGCCTGGGCAGGCACTACCGAGTAGCCATAGTCCAGACAGGCGAGGGCCACGGGGTCGTTTTTGGCAAAGGTGATGCGGCGGATGTAGCGCTGGGCCTTGGGCGGGTGCCAGCCGGGCGAGGCGTTGGTGAGCAGGGACTTGGTGCCAGCGGGCTGAACAGTGGTGCAGCGGTTGGGACGGCGCAACCCGTGGCGGTCGCAGTAGTCCCAGACCACGCGGTGGACAACCTCCTTCCAAAAGCTGAGGTATTCCCGCTCCTGCTGCTTAAACTCCCGCCCCAGGGGCGTATCCGGCCTCCCCTCCTGCCACCAGCGCAGCCAGTCCACCCCAAAGGCTTTGACGCAAAAGTCAAACAGCCCCGTAAACGAGACGCCGACGATGGGATCCCACTCCCGCGAGCGCTGGAAGCGGGGCTCGACAAAGCGATGGTGCAATAGCGCCGCCGCCGTCAGGGCCCCCGCCGTGAAGGCCTCCTCTTGTTCCTGGCGGTTGTGGGGATCCAGCCGGTTGAGGTGGATCTCAGCCAGGTTGCAGTGGAAGTCGCATCCAATGATCTCGCCGCAAGGGTTTAACCCATACCGCCGCAGCCGGTGCTCCAGTTCAGCCTCGGGCAGGGTTGGCCAGTGGTGTTTTAGCCAGCGTCGAGCTTCCTCTGGGCCTTGGGAAGCATAGATGTTGAGGAAGGTCTGTTTCAATTCTGGAGTGGCGAGCAGGTCGGCATTGGCCCGCGCCACAGCTTCCCCCGCCCACTGGATGGCTCCCTCGCCGGAGTAAAACTGCTTGCGCACCGCCGCAATGCACTCTTCTCGCGTTGGCTTGCGGTGGAACACACGCGTGTGATTGGCCATGCGCAGGGCATCCCGCTCCGGGTCAATTCTCCAGTTGCCCTGCTCGTCCTGCTGCCAGAGGTTGTCCTTGGCGCTGGATCCCAGCTCGTCGTCGGCGGCAAATTGGCGCATGCCCGCGCTGTTGTGGGTGAGATAGCCATTGCAGTAAAAGCAATGGGCCTCTTCGACTTCAATGTCGTAGGTTCGTACCCAGTCATGGCTGCCTAGGCCCTTAACTGTAACGGGGATATCCAAATCCAACCCCGACTCAGCCAAGTATCGTTCATAGTTGGCTTCGACCGACCGAGCTCCTTGGCAGCCCATGCCGCGCATCTCAGTGTAGCTGTATACTTCCCGCAGCAGGGAGCCCGGAATCGTAAAGCCATGCGTCTCCAGCCCTTGGGGCAACTTCCCTTTAGCTGAGTAGGGAGCCACCAAGGCGTTGTACCGATCCTTGAACGCCGGTAGGGTAAGGCTGTATTGAACCTGCCAGTTCTCCTGCTTGGGGGGGAGGATTTGGAGTCGGCCTGCAATACCCAGACTGGAGAGCACAGCCCCCACTTGCAGGGCAAAGGAGCGGTGGACAGTTGTCAGCAATTGGGGGGGATGACTACGGGTTGATCCATCGCTGTCGATAAGGCCTGCCAGGTAAGCTGACCGTACCTCAACGGTGCCGCGCAGGATAAAGTCGGGAACTTGCAGGGGTTGCTTTGGTTTCTTAATGTGCCGCTCGAAATACTCCGCCAGCGGGATGCAGGAACACACAAACCTTGCCCTGTTCTCCCCTGGCCCATAGCTGCAGGTAGCTGTCAGCCCGAAGGCGGCTAGCGCCTGCTCCAGCTTAGCTTGGAGACGGGAAAGCAGCTCGGGATGATCCAGGGTATTGGCACTCCACTCCAGGTGACCGTAGGGCTTGCCGTGGAGATCGCGCCCCAGCGCAACATACCCACCCCCCTGGGTAAACCCAATGAGCCAGGCCACCTCTGGCGTCAGAGGCGGGATGTGCAGGGGCTTTGCGGTGGGGCTTTGGCTTGGACGAGGTGTCGTAAAGTCCTCAGGGAGATGGGTGATGGTGCCGGGGAGAACTTGGGTGTTGTGCAGCAGACGATCCCCCTCGACTAACTCGTGGGTACTTTTCCATGCGATGTTCCCCCGAGCGTCTGCCAAAACCGCATGGCGGTGGTTCAAAGTTGAAAAGAAAGGAAGGGCATTGGTCTCTATTTCGTAAACTTCTTGGATCCCTTGGTCAAACTTGTTGACCACCCGACGAAACCCAAGGGGGGTCTGAACCCAATCGCCTACCTGCACATCCTTGATGGGCACCAGACCTTGTGAGGTGTGCACCAAGGCGTTTTCAGGTAAGCACCGCCGAATGTTCCCCGCCACAATCGTCACCGCCGCCTCGTCGATGAGCAGGCAGCACTCCACCGAGTTCAGTTGTCTGCCCACCGCTTTGTTGAGGATGGCGGCACAGCGCTCGTAGAGGCCGGGCAGCTTGATGGGGTTGGCCACCCCCCCAAACCCCTGTAGCCGCTCGCCGGCAGGGCGGACATCGCTCAAGTCCACCGTCACCTGGACCTCGCCGCCCAAGCTGGGATCCGCCGCCAGCTCCAGCAGCGCCTGGTAGGACTCCACCCAGCCCCGCCGGCTATCCCCCACCTGGATGTGCACGCGGGATCCCTGCCGCTGGATGCGGGTGTGCTCCTGCCGCTGCTCTCGGGGGGTGGCGCCGATGGATCCCACCACCTGGACCTGTAGGCGGTTGAGGATGGGGGGCAACTGGCTGATGAACTGGGGCTCCAGCACCGCCCCTGTGCCACAGCCCATCATGGCCAGATCCATCATCAGGCCAAAGGAGGGCCAGTCGACCACGGTGAGGCTGGTGCAGTTGTAGGCGCCGGAGTAGTTTTCCGGCTTTTGGATCCACTCGGTGCCCATCACCCACAGGGCCCGACCCGAGATCAACGCCTTCAACTGCCGCTGCAGATGTTCCACCAGCTCCCGCTCCTGGGGAGTGAAGCGTCCTAGGCGGGCAATGTCGGCCAGGGTGCGATCGCAGACGTCGCTCCAAGTCTCGCGGCTGCCATCCGGGCGCCGCCGACTGTAGGTGCGGTAGAACACTGGAGCGGCCGTCGGAGCTGTTGCTGGGAACTCGCCCCCAGAACCCAGCGCTTGCCCTTGTAGCAAGGGCACCGCTTTGCTCTGTTCGCTTGAGCGGGACGAAATCGACACCATAGCCACACCCCTCCTGCAAAGCTGCCCGTGGAGTCCGACGAGAATTTTCCTTGCCGGCCAGGGCCGTCCCAGAGGAGTTGCCCGACCCGCCGGCCATCCAAATGCCCAACTAGGCTACCACAATCATCAAGGGGCAGGGGGTGTCGTGGGCTCTGGCTATTTTCCCCAGCTAGGGTGGGGGCAGGCGGGGGATCCGTTACCAAGCCCTGGAAAGGGCTAGAGTGGAAAGGAAGGGATCCCCAACGGAAGGGTTGCCTGCTGTCTTAGAAACTGTGCCCCCTGGGCAAAAGCTGTGTAGGGAGTTGAGGGCTATGACCAGTCGCCTGCGCATTGGGAGTTTGTGGGGGATCCCCCTCTTCCTGGACTACACCTGGTTTCCAGCGGCTGTGTTGCTGGTGCTCTCCTATGGCCTGGTGACGGCGCTAGGGCTGTTTCTCTCCTTGCTGGCCCATGAGTTGGCCCACAGCTTGGTAGCCCGCGCCTATGGAGTCCGGGTGAGTTCCATCACGCTGTTTATCTTTGGCGGCATGGCGGCCATCGAACGGGAAGTTCCTCGCCCCCTGGGCGCCTTTTGGGTGGCCCTGGCGGGACCCCTCCTCAGCTTGGGCTTGTTTGTCCTCTTTAGCGTGGCCGGAGCTTGGATGGGGCCAGGATCGCCGCTGGTCTCAACCCTCGCCAGCTTGGCTGCCATCAACCTAATGATTGCCCTGTTTAATCTGCTACCAGGTTTGCCCCTGGATGGGGGGCAGATGCTCAAAGCAGCCATCTGGGCTTGGACAGGGGATCGGCAAAAGGGCATGCTCTGGGCAGCTCGCGCTGGCCAAGGAGTGGGCTGGGGCTTAGTAGGCCTAGGTCTGCTGGTGGTATTTTGGGGAAGCCTCAACGGCCTTTGGCTAGGCCTGATTGGCCTATTCATTTTAAACAGCGCCCGTCGCTATGAGCAGTATGCGCAACTGCAGCGCGTGTTGGCCCGCCTGAAGGCCGCAGACGTCATGAGCCGTCGGTTTCGCGTCCTGGATGCGGGCATGAGCCTGCGGGAGTTTGTCGATCGCTACCTGGTTCCCGCTTCCCTCCAGCCAGAGGCAGGAGGGGGAGTTCAGGAAGTGTACTTTGCCGAGGAGGACGGCCGCTACCGGGGCCTGGTGAGGCCGGAACTGCTCAACGACATCGAGCGCAGCCAGTGGGATCATCTCACCCTCAAGGCCATTCTTAAGCCAATGGAGCAACTGCAGGGGGTACGAGAGGAGACCCCTGTCCTCCAGGTGATGCAGATGATGCGCCAGGCGGAACCCCGTCGCGTCTTGGTCTTCACCCCCAGCGGTGCCATTGCCGGCTTGATCGACCGCGGCGATGTGGTAGCGGTAGCGGCGCGGGAGCTGGGGGTGATCCTGCCCCAGGAGGTGGTGCAGCGGCTGCGCGACAGCGAAGAATGGCCCCCGGGCTTCCAAGTGGAAGAAAGCCTAGCCGACGAAGGATCCCCCAGCTTTTCGTGGCCAGGAGCAACGGATACCCCTTCCAAAACCTAGAGAAATGACCCCTCCCTGGAGTATTCCAGGCGCGGACGGGGGGTTGTCTTGCTAAAATTAAGTTTGTTCTCTATCGATTAAGAATTTTGAGCCGCCTACCTCGTCTTCTGCCTGCTTACACCCATCGCTTAAACAGCGGGCTGCGCGTTATTCTTCACCCCGTTCCCATTGCCGACTCGGCTACGGTGGACGTCTGGGTACAGACAGGCGGGCGCAACGAGCCGCCGCAGTGGCTGGGCATCTCCCACTTTCTCGAGCACATGGTTTTTAAGGGCAGCGAGCGGCTGGCCCCCGGCGAGCTGGATCGCGCTATTGAAGGGCGGGGAGGCATCACCAACGCTGCTACTGGCCAGGATTACACCCACTACTACATGACAGTAGCTGCCGCCGATCTGCCGGAGACTCTGCCCTATCTGGCAGAGGCGGTGTTGCGGGCTGGGATCCCGCCCGAGGAGGTGGAACGGGAGCGCCAGGTGGTTTTGGAGGAAATTCGCCGCGCTGCTGACGACTTGGGATACATCACCTACCAGCTCCTCATGGAAACTGCCTACGGGGAGGAGCACCCCTATGGGCGACCAGTGCTGGGCACGCCGGCAAGCCTGATGGGGTTGACCCCAGAGCTGCTGCGCGCCTACCACCGCGGCTGGTACCGGCCCGAATACATGACAGTGGTGGTGACGGGAGGCATTGACCCTGAGCAGACGCTGGCACTGGTGGAAAAGGAGTTTGGCGGCCCCGCCAGTGGCCCTGCCTGGACAAGGCCCCCACTCCCGCCTCAGCCCCGCCCGCAGGGGATCCTGCGCCGCGAGAGCACCCATGCCCGCCTAGAGCAGGCCCGTCTAAAATTGGCCTGGCCCACAGTTAGCCTCGACGCCTGGGAAGAGGTTTGCGGCCTAGAGCTGCTGGCTGCCGTGCTGGGGGATGGGCGTACTTCGCGGCTGGTGCATCTGCTGCGGGAACAGCGGGGCTGGGTGAGGGCTATCGGCTGCTCTTCGCTGGTGCTGAAGGAGGGGGGGCTCTTTTGCATCAGCGCCCACCTGGAGGTAGAGGATTTGCCACGGGTGGAGGCCACCCTCCTGAACGAGATCGAGAAGTTGCAGCAGGATGGCATCGGCCAAGCGGAGCTAGAGCGCGCTCGGCGCATGCTGACCCACGAACTTCTCTTCTCCGCCGAGTCCCCCAGTCAACTGGCGAGCCTCTACGGCTACTACGAGACCCTGGTCGGGGTGGAGCGCCTCCAGGAGTACCTGGAGCTGTTGCAAGCGTTTACCCCAGCGCAAATCCGCGAGCTGGCTCAGCAGTACCTCTCTCCTGAGGCTTACGTGGTCGCTCTGCTCAAGCCGGCTGCATCTGACGCTGCCGCGGCTTCGGAGCTCCAACTGGCCTGCCGCTAGTGATCCTCAAGCTGTGATGCACCCCACCCTGCCCACCTCCCAGCGTGGCCGGCTGCAGCGCCTCCACCTGGCCAACGGTATCACGCTGCTGTTGGGCCAGAACCCGATGGTGGAGATCCTGGCCGCCCACTGTTTTTTTCGTGGCGGCAGCCGGGTAGAGCAACCGCAGCAGGCGGGCTTGAGCCACCTGCTGGCCGCTGTCCTCACCAAGGGCACTCGGCAGCGCAGCTCCCAAGCTATTGCCGCTTGGGTGGAATCGTTGGGAGCTTCCCTTTCTGTAGACAGCGCTGCTGATCATTTCGAGGTTGGCCTGCGCTGTGTATCGGAGGACTTTCCGGAGCTGTTGCAGTTGCTGGCGGAGATCCTCCGGGATCCCAGCTTTCCCGAGGCGGAGGTGGCGCGGGAGCGGGAGCTGATGCTGCAGGCCATTCGCGCCCAGCAGGAACGGCCCTTTAACCTGGCCTGGGATCAGGTGCGGCAAGCCCTCTATAGGGATCACCCCTACGCCCTGCCGGGGTTGGGAGGACTGGAGACGGTGGGATCCCTGACCCGCGAGGATTTGCTGGCCTACCACAGCACCTACTGCCGCCCGGAGGGAATGGTGATGGCGGTAATCGGCCCAGAGCCACCGGAGACGATGGCAGCCCAAGTGGAAGCTGTCCTGGGAGATTGGGTGAGCGCTGGCCCCCCTGCCCCCGATCCCACTCTGCCTCTGCCCTCCTTGGAGAAGCCGCAACTGCTAAAGCTCTCCCAACCCACCCAGCAGACAACGATTGTGCTTGGCTTTCGCGGATCCCCTGCCTCTTCTGCGGATTATCCCGCCCTGAAGCTACTGGCCACCTACCTGGGCAGCGGCCTGTCCAGCCGTCTTTTTGTCGAGCTGCGGGAGCGCGGCGGCTTGGCCTACGAGGTCTCCGCCTTCTTTGCCACCCGTCGGGATCCCGCCCCTTTTGTGGCTTACCTGGGCACGGCAGCGGAGAACACTCCCGTGGCGCTGGAGCGCCTGCAAGCAGAGATCCAGCGCCTCCATGACACCCTCCTAAGTAGCGAGGAAGTGGGGATGGCCCAGCGCAAGCTTTTGGGCCAATATGCCCTTAGCAAACAGACCAATGCCCAAGTGGCGCAACTGGCCGGCTGGTACGAGATTTTGGGGTTGGGCATGGAGTTCGACCAGCAGTATTTGCAGAGCGTGAGGCAGCTTACCCCTGCCCATCTCCAGCAGGCTGCAAAAACCTACCTGGTCAACCCAGCTATTGCCCTGGTGGGGCCGGAAGAAGCTTTGGCAAAAGTTGAGCTGTAGGTGCGCGCCCCAAGACAGGCTGCTGCCCCGGGTGATCAACAAGGTAACCTTTGCCGCTGCCAGCCCCCAGCTTCCCCACCAGTCCCCTAGAGGTTGAGATCCCAGAGGGGGAAAAATCCCACCAGCAGTTCCACAATGACCAAAGCCGGCAGCAAGTTGGCCAACCGCAGGCGAGCCAGGCCCAGTAGATTAATCCCAATACCCAGGATGAGGAGCCCACCGGTGGCTTCCAAGGCGGCAAGCAGGTCTGGGCGCAACAGCGGCTGCAGTTGGTGGGCCAGCAGGGCCACGCCCCCCTGAACCAAGAGCACCGGCAGGGCGGAAAACAGTGTGCCCCAGCCCAGGCTGGCGGTAAAAGCTAGGGTGGCAATGCCATCCAAGGCGGCTTTGACCAAAAGCAGGGAGGGATCCCCCAAGCCATCCTCAATGGCGCCCAGCAGGGTCATGGGGCCGACCACAAACAGGAGGGTGGTGGTCACAAAGGCGCGAGCAATAGGGCTGGGGCCTAGCCAGCGACTGATCTGCTTTTCCAGGGCCTGTCCCAGCCGTTCAAAGGCAGCCTCGAGGTCGATCCCCTCCCCCAGCAAAGCCCCCCCGATCAGGGCCAGCAAAACCGTTACCGCTTGGGCAGCGCTGCTGAGGGTAAGGGCCATCTGGATCCCCAAGACCAACACCAGGGATCCCATAGCTTGTAGCAGGGTTTGGCTCATGCGCTCTGGCAAGCGGCGGCCCAGCACCCAGCCAAGGCCACTGCCCAAGAGGATGGCAAGGGCGTTGACGAGGGTGCCGGTGCCGGGAGGAGCCATAAAGCGTTCTTGCTGGCCAGATTGGATTATAAGTCTCCCTATGGGTCTCTTCCAAGCCGGCGCGGCAGCCGCTGAGCAGACGGGCCGCTTCTGCCGCCAATCCTAGCTATACTGAGGACATGCTCACAAAAGTGGGCTTTTGCCCCACTGCAATTCCAATGAGTTTTTGGAAAGGCCTGTTTGGCTCAGCAGGGACTGCTGCCACCAAAGCGTCAACACAAACGGCCACACCCCCTCCTCGCCAGGAGACAGTGGCGGTGGGAGGGGAAACCATTGTCTTTAGCCTGGATCCCAACCTGGATCTGTATGAGCTGGAGGAACTTTGCGATGCAGTAGGGTGGTCGCGTCGCCCTATCCACAAGGTTAGGAAAGCCCTGCAACATAGTTTTTTGGTGGTGTCGATGTGGCAGCAGCGGGGCAGCTACCGTCGCCTCATCGGCTTTGCCCGCGCCACCTCTGACCATGCCTTCAATGCCACCATCTGGGATGTGGTGGTGCATCCTGAGTTTCAGGGCCGAGGGCTGGGGAAGCGGCTGATGGAAAAGGTGATCCAGGAGTTGCGCGCCCAGGACATCAGCAACATCACCCTTTTCGCCGACCAGGGGGTGGTCAGCTTCTACGAGCGCCTGGGCTTTACACCTGACCCGGAGGGGATCAAGGGCATGTTTTGGTACCCGCGCTAGCCCATGGCTGCTCTGCCCACGGTGATCCTGCCCGGCTACTTGGCAGGTGCCTCAGAGTACGAGCCTTTGCGTCAGGAGCTGGAGGCCCGCGGCTATGCGGCCCGGGTGGTGCCCCTGCAGGTGTACAGTTGGTTTCCCACGCTGGGGGGAAGGCCCGTCACCCCCATCTTGCGGGCCCTCCAGGCCACTATCCAACGCACCCAGGCCGAGTTTGCAGTTGACCAGGTTAACTTGGTGGCCCACTCCGCTGGCGGCTGGATTGCCCGCATCTACCTGGGATCCGTGCCCTACGGGGGGCAGGTGTGGCAGGGGCGAGAGCACGTTGCCACCCTAATCAGCCTGGGATCCCCTCACACCAGCCGGGAACGCTGGACAAGGTGTAACCTGGACTTCGTCAACACCCACTACCCGGGGGCCTTCTGGCCGCAGGTCAAGTACGTCTGTGTGGCCGGCAAGGCCATTCAAGGGCGCCGCCTAGGCCTGGGATCCCTGTGGCGGCAGGAGCATTACCTGGCTTGGCTGGCCTACAACAGCTACCGGCTTACCGCCGGCCAGGGGGAGCTGTGGGGAGATGGCATCACTCCCATTGAGGCTGCCCATCTGGCAGGGGCCATCAACCTCACCATTCCCGACTGTCACCACTCCAGCCGCGGCGGGCGGCGCTGGTACGGCTCGCCTGAGGTGGTGGACAGGTGGGCCCAGTACTTGGCTTAGGAGGGCTTAGCTGCCGGGCTCTTGGGGATCGGCGACGGAAGTCCCGGGCAGTGAGGCGGTGGATTGGCGGCGCTCCTGTTGGCGCCGGGCTGCTTTAACCATCTCCTCGACGATGGCCCGCGCCTGCTTCAGGCGATCCAAGCTGCTGCGGTAGAGCTCCAGATCTTTTTTGACTCGCTCCGGCGAGAAGGGCAAGTTGCTGATCACATCCTCCAGAAAGTGGCGGGTGCGCTCTTCCGGCTCCTTGTAGAGCGAGGTAGCCACCGCTTCGTAGGCAGTGTAGAGACCAACCGCCAGAACCCGGCTGTAGGCGTACGGGGACTGGGTCATACGCTGCAAAATGGCCTTCAGCCCGCCCACATCCTCCGCCTCTGGCTTGAGACAGAGCAGGTTGTATCGCTGGACAGGATCCCCGCTGCGCACCAGCTCCAGCAGGTCGCGGGCGTTCTTGCGCAACACCTCCGGCTTCAGGTGCAGCGCCTTGCAGAGGGCGTTGAAGATGGCCTCGCGCTGCTCTGGGGGGTGGTAGGCTTCCATCAGCCTGTCATAGAGGGTAACCAGACCTAGGGCAAAAAAGGGATCGTAGACGAAGGCGCTGTTGACGGTGGTCAGGTGCAGCTCCACCAGCAACTCCTCCACCACCCGCCGGTAGGCGGCGTTGATCGGGCGAGGGTAGGCGCTGAAAAAGGCCGCTTTGGTGGCGGAGAGGGTACGAACAGGATTCACAGCCAGAGAAAGAGAGACCTTGAGACAGACTTATTCCTTCTCCTATTGTCCCCTGCAGCGACTCCGAGGGCAAGCAAGGGCCCTGGTTCCGCTATGGTGGGATACGGATGGCGAACCCTGGCTAGGTCGAGCAAGTGGATCGAACAAGAAGATGGCAGCAACAGAGGGAACAGTGGTGGTGAAGATCGGCACCTCCAGCTTGACAGACATGCAGACGGGCTCGCTGCGCCTTTCTGTGCTGGGGCCGCTGGTGGAGGTGCTGACGCGGCTGCGCAGCCAGGGCTATGCGGTAATCCTGGTCTCCTCCGGAGCGGTGGGAGTGGGCTGTGCCCGCCTGGGCTTGCGCCAACGGCCAACAGCAATCGCGGAAAAACAGGCGGTGGCGGCGGTGGGCCAGGGGCGGCTGATCCGCCTGTACGATGATCTCTTCTCTGCCCTCAACCAACCCATTGCTCAGGTGCTGCTTACCCGCGGCGACTTCGTGGAGCGCAGCCGCTACGTGAACGCCAATCGCACCTTTACCCAACTGCTGCAGATGGGAGTTATCCCCATTGTTAATGAAAACGATACAGTGGCGGTGGAGGAGCTGAAGTTTGGCGACAACGACTCCCTCTCAGCTTTGGTAGCCAGCATGGTACAGGCCAAGTGGCTAATCCTCCTCACCGACGTAGACAGGCTCTATTCAGCCGATCCCCACCGGGATCCCTCCGCCGAGCCCATCGAGCGGGTGGAGCACGGGATGCCTTTACGGGTCAAGGCGGAAGCCCAAGGCAAAAGTGGCTGGGGCACGGGCGGCATGGCCACCAAGCTTACTGCCGCTCAAATTGCCACCTCTGCTGGCGTGACGGTGGTAATCACCAACGGCAAGCGGCCCGACCAGATCCCGGCCATCTTGGCTGGCGAGCCCATTGGCACCCGCTTCGAGCCAGCTCCCCAGCCTGTTAGCGCCCGCAAGCGGTGGATTGCCTACGGCCTTATCCCCGAGGGATCCCTCACCCTGGACGAGGGGGCAGTGCGGGCAGTCTGTGAGCAAGGGCGATCCCTGCTGCCGGCAGGGATCGTAGAGGTTTCCGGCGACTTTGAGGCAGGAGCTGCCGTGCGCCTGTGTGATCCCAGCGGACGCGAGGTAGGCAGGGGCCTAGTCAACTACAGCGCCGAGGAACTGCGGCGCATCAAGGGCAAAAAAACTGCCGAGATCCCCTACATCTTGGGCTACGAAGGGGTGGATACCGCCGTCCATCGGGATAACCTAGCCCTGCTTGAGTGAGGGATCCCCCTTTCGGCAAGCCTCAATCCCCCGGCTTAACCACCCACTCCACCGGAGTTTTGCTGGGATCCGGCAATTTCAGCGAGAACAGCCCTGCCATCAAAATCAACAGGGTGGAAGACCAGAGGCAGCCCTCCAGGCCGTAGAGCTGGAAGAGGATCCCGGAGGTTACCGTCCCCAGCAGGCGGCCACCGGAATTGGCCATGTAGTAAAAACCCACGTTGAGGGCAACATCGTCATCTTCCGTGTAGGCCAGCACCAGGTAGGAGTGCACTGCTGAGTTAAAGGCAAAGACAATCCCAAAGAGGATGAGGCCGCCAGTAACTACCCATTCCGGCGGCAGGCCGGCCATAAAGGCGGTGGCAATGATTGCCGGCACTGCTGTCAAGGTAAATGTCCAGATTTGGATGGTTCGGGCCTTGGGGGCGCGACCCGGGCGACCTCCTCCCAGGAGTTGGGGTGCTAGGAACTGGATGATCCCATAGCCAATGACCCAGATGGCCATGTAGCTGCCCACCTGCATAAAGCTCCAGCCCAGCTCGTCGTAGAGAAACACCGGCAGGGCCACCACAAACCACACATCCCGCGACCCAAACAGGAAAAAGCGGGCTGCTGAGAGGAGGTTAATCTCACGGCTTTTGGAAAACAGCCGCTTGAAGGGGATCTTCGCCTTAACCTTGCCCATATCCGCCGGCAGTAGCACCCCCGAAGAGAAGATCAAAGCCAGCGCCCCTGCCTGGACGAAGTTGGCCATGCGGAAGCCCAGGGGATCCCCGTAGATCTCGGTGAAGATCTGCAGCAGAGCCGCTCCCACAAAGAACCCCGCCCCCTTGAGGGCGTTTTTGGATCCCGTCAGCATCGCCACCCAGCGGAAGAGGCGGGATTCGGCCTCCTTGGGCACCACCAGCCGGATGGCGCTTTTGGAGCTCATCTTGGTGAGATCCTTGGCGATCCCAGCTAGGGCCTGGGCCGTCATCACATAGGCCACCTGGCCCCAGACCGGCCACTGCAGGTTGATCACCCCCAGCATCACCAGGCCGAAGATCTGGATGGCGATGCCTCCGTAGAGGGTAAGCCGCAGGCCAAACAGGGATCCAATCCAGCCGCCCAGGAAGTTGGTGATCACCCCGAAGATCTCGTAGAAGAGGAACAACATGGCAATTTGAATGGGGGTGAAGCCCAACTTGTGGAAGTGGAGCAGCACCAACATGCGGATGGCGCCGTCAGTGATGGTAAATCCCCAGTAGGCGGCGGTTACTAGGGCATAGTTGCGCACTGCGGCAGCTTGGGCACTTGAGACAGAAGTCATGGGCAGGTCTCCAAGGGGGGGATGCTTCTATAAACTGAGAGCCACTTTGCGGGCCAATTCCGCCATGCGGTTGGCGTAGCCCCATTCGTTGTCGTACCAAGCCAGGATCTTCACCTGGGTGCCATCTACCACCATGGTCGAGGGCGCATCCACAATGCTGGAGCGGGGATCCCCCTTGAAATCCACCGAGACGAGGGGCAGCTCCTCATAGCCGAGGATGCCCTTGAGTTCCCCCTCGGCTGCAGTCTTCAAGAGGTGATTGACTTCTTCCACGGTGGTGGGCCGCCTCACTTCGAACACGGCGTCGGTCAAAGAGGCATTCAGCAGGGGCACGCGCACCGCAAGGCCGTTGAGCTTGCCGTTGAGCTCAGGATAGATGAGGCCAATGGCCTTAGCCGAGCCGGTGGTGGTGGGCACCAAAGACAGCAGAGCCGAGCGAGCCCGCCGCAGGTCTTTGTGGGGAGCATCCACCATACTTTGGGTGTTGGTGACGTCGTGGACGGTGGTGATGACCCCGTGCAGGATGCCGATCCCTTCGTGGATCACTTTGACCAAGGGAGCTAGGCAGTTGGTGGTGCAGGAGGCGGCAGTAAGCAGGTGGTGGCGAGCCGGATCGTAGAGGTGGTCGTTGATGCCCATGACGATGTTGAGGGCCTCTTCATCCTGGACAGGGGCAGCCACAATGACCTTGCGCACCCCCGCCTTGAAGTAGGCGTCCAGCTCTGCCGCCTTAACGAATTTGCCCGAGCACTCCAGCACCAGGTCAATCCCCAAATCGGCCCAGGGCACTTCGCCAGGAGATTTAAATTCACTGAAGGTAAGGGTTTTGTCTTGGATGCGCAGCCGTTGCTCAGAGGCCTCGATGTCGATGTTCCAGCGGCCCTGCACTGAGTCGAACTTGAGCAGGTGAGCCGCAGTGGCAGGCCCACCTTTGATCTCGTTGATGTGGGCAAACTCCAGCTCCGGCCAACCCCAAGCCGCCCGCAGCACCAAACGCCCAATGCGGCCAAAACCGTTGATACCTACCCGTGCCGCCATGTCGGTTTCTCCTGGACTCGTTAGGAGGGATCCCAACCTTGACAATCAGGCAAAATCCCGCCTCGAGCTTACCAGAGCTGTCTACTCATTTCAAGGTAAGTTGATGGGTGGCTGGCCGGCCTCTGCTGTCTTTAAGGTCGGCTGTGCCAGGAAGCTCAAGGGGATCCGCCGGGACAGCCGCAAGCGGCCGCAGGGCTTCTCCTGAAGCCGACTCGCATCCCAGATGCACACAGCAGAGTAGCTGGGTAGCCCTGTACTCAGCGCTCCGCGCCGCTGACGCGAGTAGGGCGGGGCGGAAAAGCCTTCGAGCAGCTTTAGCGGCTCACCAACGATGCGGGTCGTTACTCTAGTTTTGGCTCACCACTCAGCAACCATGGACTACGGCTGTCAACAGGTTCTGATTCAGGACAGGAAGCCAGTAGCCCTACTGGAGTACCTCTGCCAGCAGTCCAACAAGGTCTACAACTGCGCTCTGTACTATGCTCGCCAAGTCTCTTTCAAAACCAAGCGACTGGTAAGCTACGCCCAGCTCTGCAGAGAGAGGGTGAGAACCAAGAACAAGCCCTTTGCGGCGATGCATGTCTCCTCTGCCCAGCAGACCTGCAAATCGGCAGCAGAAGCACTAACGAGCTTCAAGTCGCTTTTGCAAGCGCAGCCAGACGCAAAGCCCAGGTTGCCACAGTACCGTAAGGCTGGACTGTTTCCCGTAGCCTACCCCAAGCAATGGACAAAGTTCCAAGAAGGGCAGGTTAGAGTGGGCAAGCAAGTCAAGGCGTGGTTTGGCCTAGACGCTTTCTGGGTGCAGTTCCCTACCCATTTGCAGTGGGAAGACATCAACGTAAGGCGCGGGATTCCCCACCGTATAGACGGTGGGGAGGGATAGCGCCTCCTGACTGAGGCGATATATCCAGATTCTGGATATATCGCTTCACAATTTCTAGAGGTGCACCGCCGCATGAGACAATGCACTTAGAATCATGCCAAAGC
>NZ_JANSIZ010000024.1:0-37483 GCF_047462315.1 Synechococcus sp. H60.2
GGCAGAAGAAGAGACAAAAGCTCTGCTGTCAAGCGGGTGAGGAAACCCCACCCGCCTACGCGGTGGGGTAGTTCATTCACTAGCTGTCCCCTGCTGCCTGAACGAAAAATCGTTGAAAAGTTCCTAGAAGTTGTATGCCTCTATTGCACCGCCTGGGCAAGCGCTCGGATCCCCGCTTGCAGACGTTCTTCAACGTCGGCCTCCAGCCGCAGGGTGCCGTCCGCCTCAAACTGGATTTGCGAGCTGAGGATGTAGACCCCTTTCAAGATATGGGTTGCGCCCATCACGGCCAGCACCGGCTTCATGGCAAAGTCGATGGCCAGCAGGTGGGCCAGCGTTCCGCCTGTGGCGATGGGGAGAATCACCTTGCCGGTAAAGGCATCTTGGTCTAGCAAATCCAGCAGTGCCTTAAACACACCTGGGTAAGAAGCTTTGTAAACAGGGACGGAGAGAATGATCCCGGCGGCCTGGGCCACCTTTTCCTGAATCTGCTTGAGTTGAGGGCTCTCGAAGTTGACCCGCACCAGATCCTCTGGCGGCAAGTCCCGCACCGAGACAAACTCCGTTGTCAACCCGAGACCGGACAGGATCCCGGCAGCGTGATGCAAAATCGCTTCCGAGCGAGAAGGAGTGCTGGGACTACCGGAGAGCAAGAGGATGCTGGACATAGGTTGCAGACAGAAGGCTGCCTCAGTTGTATCAGGGATCCCACGTGCAAGATGATGATAAACTAGAAGAGACAGGGCTTCAGGATGCCGGGCCCGGTTCTGTGCGGGCGTAGTTCAGTGGTAGAACGCTAGCTTCCCAAGCTGGATGTCGTGAGTTCGAGTCTCATCGCCCGCTTCTGAACCAGCAAAACCCTCTCTCGCCGCTGCCGATCCCAACCTACCCCTAGCCAGTGTCGAGGTTGAAGGGAGGAGTGGCAGCACGTAGCTTCTGGAGGCAAGAGCAAGCTGCCCTGCTGAACTGGCCAGGGATCTTGCTAGGACATCTGCTGAAGGGGCACTTCCAGCCCCACCTGCGAGGCAAAGGTTGGCGGGCAACGATGACCGAACAACGCCGCCAGATCCAGCGGTTGCTCAGGGACAATCCCAGCCTCAAGCCCGTGGCAGCCCCGCAAGAAGCTTATCAGGACGGGATCCTGGTGGTGGTGAGAGAAACGCCCCTGTCTGAGACAGATCTGCCGGCCCAGTGTCCCTGCACATTAGAGCAGGTGATGGATCCCGACTTTTACCCTGGCAAGGAAGATCCCCCGTGATCTGCTCAGCCCGCCGAACCGGCAGCAGGGCCCCTGTGGGTCTCCACCGGGTTGTCCACCACTCGTCGCAGCACGCCGTTGACGAAAGCGGCGGCCTCCGGATCCCCGTATTTTTTGGCCAATTCTACAGCTTCGTTGATGGCGACCTTGTCGGGGCTGCTGCGCAGGATCTCCATTTCCACCACTGCCAGGCGCAGGATATCGCGCTCGATCCGCCCCACCCGCTGCAGTTGCCAGCCTACCAAAACCCCTTGCAAACGGGCATCGATAGCCTCCTTATGGGTGCGCAGGGCAGTCAACAGTTGGAGAGCATAGGTGCGCACCTCTTGCGCTTGGGCGATGTGCAACAGCTCCGGCATGGAGAGGGCAGCTCCCAGCCGGTTGACCGCCTTTTGGGACAACTGAACGACCTCATCCAGGATGTGGCGGACGCTGTACAGCCGCTGTTCCATGTGTTCCAGGGCTTGGCCGGCGTTGCTGAGGGCCACTTGGGCTTGGTGGGCCAGCTCCAGCAATTCTCCCGGCGCGGTGTCGCGGGCGTTGGCCGCCTTCAGAGCCGTTTCCAAGCGTTGTAGATGTCGTTGGGCCTGCTGAAGGCGGACAGTAAGGGAGCGAGATCCGCCCTCTTCCTTGGCATCAGAAGCAGCCAATAACAGGGGATCACTCTCGTGCAACAGGCGATCGCTGCGCTGAATTTCTGCCGCCGCCGTGGAGAGAGTTTCATGGGTCTCTTCCTGCAGGGCGCGGATGGCTGCCAGCAGCAAGTCCTCCAGTTGTTTTTCGCTCAGTTTGGCCGCCGTGGCCGGCAGTTGGTTGACCCCTAGCAGGGCCAGTTCGCGGGCAACACGCCGAGGTTGCATTGCAGAATACCCATGCTTTTAAACGACTGCCCCATCCCGCAAGGCGGTGCTACCGGGCTTAGCCATGCTAGCAGGCTGCGGCGGGGCAAGGAAGAACCCGAGGCCTCGCTGTCAACTCGCCTCGGAAGGGCGGCTCAACACGCGAAATACCAACGATGAACTCTGCTCTTCGCCAAAGCGAGATTGGCTGGAGACCGAGAGGGTGAGCCGCCGCTTGCTGCGGGTGATGCCCACGTATAGCAGCCGCAACCGCTCTGCAGCCAAGTCTAGAAAGGCCTGTTCGGTAGGAGAGTTGGCCTGCAGCTCCCAATATCTTCTGCGGCTGAGCTGTCGCAACTGGGCCAGGGCCTCTGCCTGCATATCCACATCTTCCAAAAAAGCTAGGCCAAGGCGACGCTCTCCGTACTGGGCGGGAAACTCGTAGGCCGACACCTGGGGGATGAAGACCTGATCCCATTCCAAACCCTTGGCACGGTGCAGCGTAGCAACGGTGATGCTGCCCGGCTCGGGGTTGAAGGCAAAGATCTCCGAGGGCAGGTTGTTGAGGCGGTAATCCAGAATCACCTGAAATTCTTGGGCAATCTCCTGCCAATCGACCTCAGGCAGGGATCCCAGCACCTGCTCCAACTGGTCGATGACGTAGCGACCCACAAACAGTTCTTCCGGCTCGCGGTAGAGGCTTTGGACAACTACATTCAGCACTTCCGGCCAAGGGGAGCGCCCAGCCCGCAGCCAAGCCCCCAGGGTACGCAGCAGCCTGCCCAGGCTTTGCCAAGAGGGGCTATCCGGCAAAGTAGGGGCTTCCCCAAACTGGGGAAAGAGCAGCCGCTCCGGCAGTGAGGCGCGGATCCAGCCCAGCATCGGCTGCAGCTCAGCCCGTGGGATCCCGGCCCAGTCGGCTAGGTGATCCACAGCAGCGGCCAGGCGAGCGGGGACAGTGGGCTGTGCCAACCAGTCGATTATTCCCTTGAGTTGCAGCAGCACCCGCCGCTGGCTGGGGTTGCCCCGCAACAGGTCGATCACCTGCTCTGCCCCCAGTTCCCGCAGGTAGTCGAGGGCCTTGCCCCCCAGCTCGTTGGTGGTGACCAGAATGGCCACCGTCTGGTCGGGGAAAGCTTGGGCGGCTGCCAGGGCCCACCGTGTTACCTCCTGCAGCTCCTCCTCCGGCGATCCGGCTACCCGGCGAAACTCCACCTGCCCCTCGCTGGCCGGGGGATTCTGGCCACCGGTGGTGGCCGGACGAATGTGCTGGGGAGCCAGGGCAGTGCGCAGGGCCGGGATGGGGTGCTTCTGGTTTACCCAGTCCACTAGGCGGTTGGCCAACTCGAGGATCTGGGGGGCGCTGCGGCTGGACTCTTCTAGGATTACTCGGGGACTGGCCTGACAAAAGTCACGAAACAGCCGCGGCTCGGCGGTGGTGAAGGTGCCCATGATGCTTTGGTTGGGATCCCCCACCCGCACCAGGTTGCCGGTGCGCTGGCTGAGCAACCGCAGCAGCTCTTCTTGTAGGGGGGAGCTGTCCTGGGCCTCGTCCTCGAACAGGTAGTCATACCAATTTTGCACCTGCTGCCCCAGCGCCGGGTCGCGCTCGATCAGCTCCACCGCCTGCCAGCCCAGGTCGTCGTAGTCCAGCTTGCCCAGGCGGCGCAGCTCCGCTTGGTAGGCAGCATAGATCGGAGCCGCCCAACCCAGATAGCCCTCCCTATCAGCAGGGATCTGCTCCGGCCCCAGACGCAGATTCTTGGCCGTGCTAATCACCGCCTGCACCATCTGTTGGAAGCTGCGCCGGAACCGCGTCCGGTTTCGAACCACCTTCTGGTGGGAATCGTCGGGGGGAATCAGCGGCTCCCAGAGGTAAGTGTGGTGGGCGAGCCAGGCGCGGCAGAGACGGCTGAGCAGGCGCTCCTGTTCATATCCCTCCAGGATGGACAGCTCTTCCCAAGGGCCGGGGGCCTCCCGCAACACCCGCAGCGCTAGGGAATGCAAGGTAAAGGCTTGGGTAAAGCGATCTGGGTAGCCCGCCTCTTGCAGGCGTTGGTTGATACGGCGCAGCAGATTGACCCGTGCCGAACGCATGTAGGTGAACACCCCGATGCGATCCGGTGGGATCCCTCGCTTCAGGATGAGATCGGCGATTAGCAGCTCCAGGATGAACGTCTTGCCGCTCCCCGGAACTGCCGCGATCCCCAGAGGCCCCGAGCGATACGCCAATGCCCGTTGCTGTTCTGGACGCAACGCGACTTGGGAAAAAGGAGAAGCAGCCAAACCCACCCTCGGATCCCTACCTAGCCGAGGATAAAAGTCTCGATGGCCGCCACCACTCCATCTTCGCTGACGGGAGGAGCCACCCAATCGGCGTGGGGCAGCAAAGCCGGCGAGGCATTCCCCATGGCCACCCCGATCCCTGCATACCGCAGCATCTCAATGTCATTGTCGCCATCGCCGATGGCCATCACCTGCTCCGCTGACACCCCCAGCAGCTCTTCCGCCAGAAAGCGAACGGCATTGCCCTTGTTCACCGCCGGATGGGTGGCCTCCAGAAAAATCGGCTCCGAGCGGGTGAGGTAGATCTGCTCAGGAGAATACCGCTGCCGCAGGGATCCCTGTAATGCCTGCAGAAACTCCGTATCTTCACAAACAGCCAGGATCTTGGTGGGGCTTTTCCCATATTGGGCGGGGGAAAGCATCTGGAGCGGCACCTGGGAGCGCTCGGCATAGGCTTGGCTGAGGGGGCTGAGCTCTCGCACATAGAGCTGGTCATCGATGTAGAGGTGCACCCCCACCGGCTGATCCTGCAGCACCTGCAACAGCTCCTCCGTCAGCGACCAGTCCAGGCTCCAGTGCTTCAGGGTCTTTTGGCTGTCGGGATCCCGAATGAGCGCCCCCTGATAGCTGCAGAGGGGCATGTCCGCTCCAATGGCGTAATGAAACCGCTCAGCAGAGCGATGCATCCGACCTGTGGCAATGGCCACCCGCACGCCTGCAGCCTTGGCTTTTTGAATGGCCTGCCGCACCGGCTCCGAAACCTGGTTGGAAGGCCCCGCAATCGTGCCGTCGATGTCCACCACCAACAGCCGAATGTCCCTCTGGATCCAAGCTCCCTTTTCCCTTTTTTTCTCCTGGACTTGAGCTTCTGCTCCAGTTTGCATTGCCCCTCCTCCTGGCAACCTCCCAGACCCTAACACGACTGCTGCGGAGTTTGTCGATAGTCAAATTAACCCGAGCTCGATGGGAAATTGAAATTGATGAAGAATCTCGATAGGGATTGAATACCTCAAATAGCCGGCTGGGGGATCGGATCCCTGCCCTCTGCTGTCTAGGGAAAGAGCATACAATTGAGGAAGACTAGCTCCGTGATGGACAAAAACACCGTGAACATGCTGAAACGAATTGGTCGCGTCTGCCGGCCTTTGCTAGCCGTTGCCTTGGCCTTGATCTTGGCTTTGGCTCCTGTCAGTACTGTCTGGGCCCGCAGTGGTGGTCGCATTGGCGGTGGCTCTTTCCGCTCTCCGACCTTCTCTGCCCCCCGCTCGGCTCCGGTGTACCCCAGCTATGGAGGGGGGTTTGGGTTTCCCCTAGTGGTGCCCTTTTTCTGGGGTGGTGGTGGCGGCCTGCTGACACTGCTGCTCTTGATTGGGGCCGGTAGCTTTCTGGTGCGCAGCTTGCGCTCGGCTGTTTCTGAAGATGGCGACGAGGGGGTTGCTGACCTGCCGGTAACGGTGGCTCAGGTAAAAGTGGGCCTGCTGGCCAGCGCCCGACAACTGCAAAAAGACATGAACGCCCTGGCTCTGGAAGCGGATACCCAATCGCCGGAAGGGCTGAGCCAGTTGTTGCAAGAGGTCACCCTCGGCTTGATGCGCTACAGCGACTACTGGGCCTATGGTCATGCCCAAGCAGAGAAGCTGCCCCTCTCCCGCGCCGAGTCTCTGTTCTATCAAGCTTCCCTACAGGAGCGCAGCAAGTTCAGCGCCGAAACCCTCAGCAACCGCAACAACCAGATTCAGCAGGTTCCCCAAGCAGTTCTGAAACGCGCTGCTGCCGAAATCCCGGATGTCGGCGAGTATCTGGTCGTTACTCTACTAGTTGCGTATCGAGGCAACTCAGGTACACTACCTGTAGTTAAATCTGCGGCGGATCTGCGGCAGTGCCTGCTGCAGTTGGCCTCCATTCCGGCGGAGCGAATTGTGGCCATCGAAGTGCTGTGGACGCCGCAGTTGGAAGGAGACACCCTGTCGGCAGAGGCGCTGTTGACCGAGTACCCGGAAATGCGGCTCCTGTGAGGGCGCTGGGGTGAGAAGACGGCTGCTGTCGGCTAGGGGTCTCACCGCCAAGGGAGGTTCTATGTCCGGGTTTGATGCTTCGGCAGACAGGAGCCGTCGTTCTCCTTGGGCTGCATTGGGTTACACGAGTCAAGCAGATTCCCTGCTGGATGAGCTGCTTGAGGATTTGGAGCACAGCCTTGAAGAAGGGCTGGTGGAAGAGTACCCCTATTGGGGCACGCGCCCGCCGCTGCCTTTGCGGCGCTCTTCTATTGCCTCAGGGATCCTACTGGGTTTGGCTTTGGCGACCACTCTGGTGGCAGGGCTAGCCTTCTGGATGACCCTGCGCCCCCGGCCAGGAGTCTTTTCTCAGGCCACTCCTCCTCGGCTGAGGGATCCTTTGACTGAGGCCCCCGATTCTCCCAACTCCGATTTCCTGCTGGCCCAGGAACCATCCCTGCCCCCATCTGCGGGAGGTGGAACTCCTCGAGATCCATCTGCGGAAGTTTCGTCTCAGGAGCCACCTGGGACAACCTTGGTCAAGCCGGAGGCGAAAACACTCTCTGCAACTCCGCCGGTGGCTGCCGCTCCTACCCTTGCAGCGGCAACCAGTGCTCCTCCTCCCCCGAGGGTAGCCGCTCCGCCGGCGTTGGCGGGGATCTGGGCCCAGCCTGTGCCGCAGATGAAGCTGGTGGGGTTGATCCACGATCCAGGCGATCCCAAGGCTCTGATTCTGATTGACAACGTGGTGCGACAGGTGCCGGTTGGCCAGGCGGTGAAAGCAGAGTGGCGGGTCACCTCCATCAGCCCCTACGGGGTGAGGGTAAGCAATGGCGCTCAAAGCGTCACCTTGCAATTGGGGTTGTCGCAACGGATCTAGCTAGATATCCTTCTTTCATCGGGAGAGGGATCCCTGTGGAAGGTTGGATCAAAAAAGGGAGAAGGGGCAGATGAAATTCGCCAAGCTGGGGCGAATGAGCCGCGGCAGAGTGGGATTGGGCTTAGCTTTGGGGTACCTCTGTCTCGGTCTGTTCGCTTGTCGCAGTGCGCCCCCCTCTTCTGGCTCTCCATCTGGGATCCCAGCGGCCTACGCCCATCGCCCGCAACTGCAAGGGAAGGCAGTGGTGGAGTTAGAGGTGCAAACTGCCGAAGGAGTGGGCAAGGTTCTCTTGGAGATCCACGGGGAGGAGGCGCCCCTTACTGCCGGCCAGTTTGTGGATTTGGTGCAGCGGGGCTTTTACAACGGTCTCACCTTCCATCGGGTGGAGAAAGATCCCCAGCCCTTTGTGGTGCAGGGCGGGGATCCGCGGGGGGATGGCACCGGCGGCGCCACCGAGCCGGGCAGCAACCGCTTGCGCACCATCCCTTTGGAGATCCAGGTGCGCGGGGAGCCTCATCCCCGCTACAACACCTTGATTGAGGATCCCATCGCCCTGAGCAAGCTGGCCTTGCCCCATCGCTTGGGGGCAGTAGCCATGGCCCGTTCCAGCCCTCTCGACTCGGCTTCTTCCCAGTTTTATATCGCCCTCTCTGCTCTGCCGATCCTGGATGGGCGCTATGCCGTGTTCGGCTATGTCATCGAGGGGATGGAGTGGGTGGAGCGCCTCCAGGTGGGGGATGTGATCCGCTCGGCGCGGGTGCTGGAAGGAGCGGACTTGCTCAGGTATCCAGCAGGAGCAGATCAGACGGCGGCCCCCGGCGGTTTATGATAGGCAGCAGCTCTGCTGCTGGTTCGGCTGTCGTGGCTTGGGGAGGGGAGAGTTTTGTGCTCGCCCTCTCCAGCAACCTGTGGGCGCCTTTTCATGCATGAAGACGCTTTTTCTCCTCTTGAACCCCTAGACGAGCTGCCACCTCACTCGCCGCCGGAGGTGGATGTGGAGCGGATGCTGCAGCAGTTGCAGGATCCGGATCCCCGTTTGCGGATGCAGGCAGCCCGCGCCTTCTGTGAGATCGAAGAACCCCGCGCCATCCCGCGCCTATTGGCTTTGCTCAGGGATCCCTGCCCGTTGGTGCGGGTGGGAGCAGCCTATGCCCTGGGTCGCAATCCGGCTCCCGCTGAGGTGGAGGTGCTGATCGACAGCTTGCGCCGCGATTGGAATGGCTATGTACGCAAAGGCCTGGTGTGGGCCCTGGGCAATGCTAAGGATCCCCGCGCCTATCCGGTGTTGCTGGAAGTATTGGCTGAAGATATCGCGGCAGTGCGACTGTGGGCGGCCAGCGCCCTCGGACAATTGGCCCAAGCTCAGGTGTTGTCCGGCCCGGCTCTGCAGGAGGTAGCGGCAGCCCTCTGTCGGGGTTTGGCCCACGATCCGGTGGCGGCAGTCCGCGGCAACTGTGCCTGGAGCCTGGGGATCCTCGGGCAACAGGTGAAATTGGCTCTCGAGGATCCCACCGTTTACGCGATGTTGAAAAGGCAATTGCTGACAAGCGCCAGCTGCGATCCCGATTGGGGAGTGCGGGATGATGCGCGGCTTGCCCTCCTAAAGTTGGCAGATCCCGACTTGCCGGAGCAAGCGGATAACCTTAAGTAAACTACCCGCCACGACGACCGCCAGCCCTACTCCCTCAGGGAGACAGCCCAAGCGCGCGGCGCGGCTCACGCGACCCCCCCCAGCCCCTCTCCCTTCGGGAGAGGGGAGGTAGGGATCGACGCAACGAACGGTTTCATTGCCATTGGAAACGACTGTAACTGGGCGGCGGCTTCAGCGCACCAGATCGAGCAGCCAGGCAAAGTAGAAGCGGCTTTGAATGGTTTGCCGTTGTTGCACTTTCCAGCCCCACTCAGTAAGGTGGCTCACCAGCGTCGCCTCGCGGTGCTGATAGGCGCGGGTGGTCTTGCTGGGGCCGGGGAAAAACTCCCCCACTTTCTTCAGCAGCGTCAGCCAGGGAGTTTTGGGAGCAAAGCTGAAGAGCAGACGAGACTTGGCCAGTCCGGTCAGGTGCCTGAGCATGCGCAGGGCGTCGGCTTCGGGATAGTGGATCATCACATCCAGGCAGACGACGACATCGTACTCCCCTGTCAGTTCCTCCAAATCCAAAACCTGAAACTGGGGGTTGTCTGTGGATCCCAGCTCCATCTGTTGGCGGCGACGCGCTTCGTTGACCATTTGCTCCGAGATGTCGCTGGCAAATACCTGCGCCCCGCGGGCGGCCAAAGGCAAGCTAAGGCTGCCCACCCCGCAGCCGGCATCGCAAATGCGCAAACCAGAGGGATCCCCCAGCCATTGCAACACCGTCTCGACCGTGCGGGCATGGCCCAGTCGAATATCTTTTTGGACGAAATTGACTTCCTCGTTGCCGTAAATGCGGCGCCAGCGCTCGAAGCCGACTGTGTTGAAATAGTTGCGGACGATGGTTTTTTCCTGCATAAGACTGCCAGTTGTATGCCGGGATCCGCCGGGGAATCACTTCTTGGCAAGCCGATGTCTCCCCGGAGATGCGGATACATTCTACCTTGAAGCCGTTGCTCCCACTTCCAACCCCTATTCCACGGCTGTATTAGATGCCTACAGCGGGATAAAACTTGATGACGGAAGCTGAGATTGCCCAGGCGTTGCAGGCCAGCTTGGCTGTCCCTGTCAAAATTGCTGTCAAACGTCGCCAGGGCCATTTGCACGTTCTCCTCAACCGCTCCCCGCAAACGCAGCTCAACCACCCCCATCTCACCCAACAGGTGCGAGCCGGGCTGGCGGCGTTGGGGCATTCCGAATACGAGTGGCAGCAAACCGAGCCACTGCGGGATCCTCTCTTGGGCGCTGAGGAAACCACGCTCGTGCTGGAAAAACAAAGCCATCGGCTGCTGCAGGATCTGACGCTGGCTGCTCCCGATTCCGCCAGCCCCCAGCCTGAGCCCAGAGAAAAGGCTCTCGACAAGAAAGCTGCTGGCAAGGGCAGATCCCGTATTGCCTGGCTGTGGCCGGCAGTGCTGATGGTCGGGATGGCGGTGGCGGTCTTGCTCCTTTTCTTTCTCTAGAAAGCAGTCTGGCTGGGGATCAAGCCGGCTGTGGTGAAGACCCGGATCCAGACGGGGCTGGGCGAGTCGAAGCTGCCCTTTGCAGGGCATCCTGCAGCATCCGCTCCACCAGCTCCGTAAACGTCCACCCCAGCGCCGCTGCCGCATCAGGGCAAAGCGAAGTAGGGGTCATGCCGGGCAGGGTGTTCACCTCCAGCACCCAGGGGTTTTCGTCGGCATCCACCCGCAGATCCACCCGTGCCAGGCCCTCACATCCCAACACCTGATAGGCCCTTAGCCCTGCCGCCTCGCAGCGGGCCAACCCTGCCCCGCTGAGGGAACAAGGGATCAAATGCCGCGAGCCGCCGGGGGCATACTTGGCTTCGTAATCGTAAAAATCCCCCTGAGCGGGGATGATCTCAATGGCCGGGAAAACCTGGCCGGAGAGGATGGAGAGGGTGATCTCTTTGCCGGGAATGTAGCGCTCCAGGAAAACCCGCGACGAGACCGATCGGGCCAGCGCCAGCCCCTGAGCCAACGACATCTCATCCCGCGCAATGCTGATCCCCACCGTCGAGCCGCTGTTGCTGGGCTTCACTACCAGCGGGGATCCCAAGTGCGCCACGCACTCGGCCCAGGAGAGCGGCTGCGCTTCATCCCAGACCAGCCACTCAGGGGTGGGGATCCCTTCGGCGCGAAAGATCTGCTTGGAGACCAGCTTGTCCATGGCTAGGGCACTGGCCAACGGCCCGGATCCCTGGTAGGGCAGGCCTAGCCACTCCAGCATCCCCTGCACCACTCCATCCTCACCGCCGGGGCCGTGCAGGGCAATCCAAACGAACTCGCAGCCGGCCTGCCGCTCCTGCCAAAGGCGCAGCGGCAGATCCTCCTCGGGGTCGATTAGCTTTACCCGATGCCCCAGATCCTCCAGCGCCCGCTTACAGGCTTTGCCCGTGACCCAAGAGATCTGCCGTTCTGCCGAACGACCCCCTGCCAAGACAACAATGTTCATGGCTTAACCCCAAAGCACTCCCCACTCTCAGCAACCGGCACCAGGATAGCCGCATCCCCCCACTCTACCCTACGAAGGAGGGCGGCGGCGGCGCAAAAACTCGGGAATGTCCAAGCCCCCGGAAGCAGGGGGCTCAGGCTCAGGGGGCTGCCGAGGCGATGGCTCAGGGCTAGGAAAGGTGGGCTTGCGCGTCCCCACCTTGTTGGGGTTGGCAACAGCGGTTTTGGCTGCGAAAGCACTGGGTGCCGTCCGCGATCGGTCGAAACCGGTGGCGATGACGGTGATGCGCACCTCCCCTTGCATACGCTCGTCTTGCACAGTGCCGAAGATGATGTTGGCCTCCGGATCCACAGCCTCGGCGATGATCTCAGCCGCTACCGTGACCTCGTGCAACGACAGATCCAGCCCGCCGGTGATGTTGAAGAGCACGCCCTTGGCCCCTTCGATGGAAGTTTCTAGAAGGGGCGAAGACACGGCGGTAATGGCGGCTTCGCGGGCGCGGGACTTGCCGGATCCCATGCCAATGCCCATTAGGGCAGTGCCAGCATCGGCCATCACGCTGCGCACATCGGCAAAATCCACGTTGATCATGCCGGGGATGAGGATGATGTCCGAGATGCCCTGCACCCCCTGGCGCAAGACATCGTCCGCGACGCGAAAGGCCTCGTGGACAGGGGTTTGCTCGGAGATCACCGAGAGCAACTTGTCGTTGGGGATCACAATCAGGGTATCCACTGCCTCCTGCAGAGCTTGGATCCCCTCTTCGGCCTGCTTGGCGCGCCGCTTGCCCTCAAAAGAAAAAGGCCGCGTTACGACTCCTACGGTTAGGGCACCGCTGGCCTTGGCAATCTGGGCAACCACAGGCGCTCCCCCTGTCCCTGTGCCCCCGCCCATGCCAGCGGCAATAAAGACCAGATCCGCCCCCTTGAGAATGGCGGCAATTTCTTCACTGGACTCTTCAGCAGCTTTCTGACCAATGGCCGGGTTGCCGCCTGCCCCCAACCCTCGGGTTAACTTTTGCCCGATTTGCAGGCGGTTCACCGTCGATGTTGAGGATTGAGCGAGGGCCTGAGCATCCGTATTGATGCTCCAAAACTCGACGCCCTTGAGGTTGCTGGCCGCCATCCGACTGACCGCGTTGCCACCTCCACCCCCCACGCCCACCACCTTAATTTTCGCGGCATTGCTCGGCATGTTCCCCTCTGGATGATTCGCCGCCTTGGTCTGGGCTCCGTTTCTCTCGTACTCGACCTGAGAGTCCTCCCCCACGTAGCGCTCACTCCAGGGGGAAGGCGTTGACTGGGCTTGCTCCAAACCCTGCCCGGGATTGGGGGGATGGAAGTCTGACCAATTGCTGGATGGCATGTCAGCCCTCAAGATAGCTTAATTCTGGCAAATATCGAGCATGCTAGCTGATTTAATATAAGGCAACTCTCCTCCGATGCCAACGGTGAAGACGTTTGTGGATCTTCTAGGCGGATGCGGCCCCCAAAAAGAGCCTCATCCGGATAATTTGGGCGCTTTCATGTTTCGTACTTTGCCTATGAATCTTCTTTTGCAGTTAAGCTTCCTCTTTTGTACAAGCGAGGTTCCTATCGAAGGGTATGTATTCCCGAACACCTAGTAGATAGATCCCAAATTAGGGCAAACTGTTGCTCCCAGCGCGCTTCGGTCGGAGCCGAGCTTGCGCTTGCCTAAAAGCTAACCTTGCGTTTTCTTTTCGGAGTACTTGAGAATACTCACCCCTCCCAATTAGGGCCTGGCAGACCAATTGCCAATTTTTGCCGATTTTTAATGCTGAGGTTTGGGTATTCTACAAACTACCCGAAGGCTTCCGCGCCGAAAGAGTCAGGGGGAGGGTTGCCGTCAGGGATCCGCCCATGGGCTTAGAGCGGCTGCAAATGGATCTCGGCGTTCAGCCGCTGGGGCAGGGAAATTTTAAGCACGTCCCCCTGATCCATTTCCTGGGCCGTCGTCATGTTGGCCAGGGCCTCTACCACTTCTTCAGAGTTGGCAGTCAGCACAACAACGGGGCGCTCGCCGGCGATGGGGAAATCGTGCCAGGTGCCGCGGTGCAGCAGCAGCCCGTGCCCGGCAGGGAAGCGCAAGGCTTGCACTTTGTCCAGGTCGGGGAGGGTTTTGGGGTGGTTGGGGGGAGCCATGACCATGATGAATGGCTCCTGTCCCAAGGCAACAAACAACTGGGTCATACGCAGGTGGCGCTCTAGCCAGAACACAGCCGGGTAGCCGGGCAGGATCTTGGCAGTGCGGATGACGGCTTTGCCAGTGTACTGGAAGTCGATGTTTTGCCCTTCTAAAACGCGCCCCTGATAAAAGGGGATCCCCAACCCGGGATGGGCCACATCATCCCCTAGCAGTTGGCCGAAGGGCCGCACATTTTCGGGGGTTGCCTCCACGATTGGCACACGAACAACAGGGGTGCCAGTTGGGGTCTTGCTCATGGTCGGTCTCCTCAGTTAACTGACTTTTTGAGTCATAGAGTTCTTCGGAGCAGCCGCATCTTAAGCAAGGGAGGAGCAGGCAACGGTTCTCCCCACAACAGTCTGAGCCTCTGCGGGCCTTATTCTGGTGAGATGGGCGAGTTAAACTGCCTCTCGATGATGTGGCAAATTTGCCGGGCAGCGGTGCCGTCGCCGAAGGGGTTTTGGGCCTGGGCCATGCGGGCGTAGGCCTGGGGATCCGTGAGCAATTCTCGGGCCGCCTCCAGGATCTTTTCGGGATGGGTACCCACCAGGCGGGCGGTGCCGGCAGCAACGGCTTCCGGCCGCTCGGTGGTCTGCCGCAGCACCAGCACCGGCTTGCCCAGGGCGGGGGCCTCCTCTTGAATACCACCGGAATCGCTGAGGATGAGAGTGCAGCGCTGCATGGCGCTGACCCAGCAGGGGTAGTCCAAGGGCTCGGTAAGAAAAACTCGCTCCCGGGATCCCAACAGGGCCTGCAGGGGATCCCGCACCGCGGGGTTGGGGTGGAGAGGCAAGAGGAGGGCCGTATCGGGGAACTCCGCCAAAATCTGCAGCAGAGCCTGGCCGATGGCTATCAAGGGATCCCCCCAGTTTTCCCGCCGGTGCACAGTAACCAACAAAACGCGGTAGCGCTGCCAGTCTAGGCCGGGGATGGGGCAAGGGATCCCGTGGGCGGCCACCTGCAGCAGGGCGTCGATGACGGTGTTGCCGGTGCAGTAAATGGAGCCAACCACGTGGCTTCGCTTCAGGTTATCCACCGCTTGCGGGGTGGGGGCAAAGTGCAGGCTGGCCAACTGAGAAATGAGACGGCGATTGGCCTCTTCAGGAAAAGGGTGGTAGAGATCGTCAGTGCGCAGGCCGGCTTCCACATGCCCCACCGGGATGCGTTGATAGAAAGCGGCCAGGGCAGCGGCAAAGGCGGTCGTAGTATCGCCCTGCACCAGAACCAGTTGGGGCTGGCGCTCCTGAAAATAGGGTTCCAGGCCGCGCAGGGTGGCTTCGGTGATGTCAGTCAGGCTTTGGCGGGGACGCATGATCTCCAGATCCCGATCCGCCCGTAGGCCGAAGAGCCGCATCACCTGATCCACCATCTCCCGGTGTTGCCCTGTCAGGATCACCTCAGTGCGCAGGTGTGGACTGGCCCGCAGGGCCTGGATTACCGGAGCTAGCTTAATGGCTTCGGGCCGCGTGCCCAAGATCACAGAAACCAGAGGAAGGGAGGTCATAGGCTCAAGGGCATCGGCACTTGGGGGAAGCGAGCAGCTCTGACTCGGCTCCAGACAGAGCGACCATCAAATCAGGTTTTGAAATCAGGTTTTGGAAAGGGCCTGACTGGTTCTCAGGTTGCGGCAGCACAGCCTCTGTAGATGGGGATGTCCCTGGGGCCAACTATAGGCAAAGAGAAACCAGCAGAGGGCGCTTCCCCCGATCTTAACCCCCGATTGCTCTACCCTTTGCTTCGCCGAAGCCAGCCCTTGGCAGGGATCCGGCAAAAAACATCAAAACCAAACAGCGCTGCTCGATCCCTGCCCACCTTGCCCAAGTGGGCCTGGAGGCTGCCGGGCCAGCGACAGTTACCAGGACCTCCAGATCCAGCCAAAAGCCTGGAGAGACAGGAATCCGTATCCGCCCTCTTCTAGCTTGCCAAGGACTACGGCCCGCCAAGACGAACTGCGCAGCAGACGCTTACGCATCCTCCAGAGAGACTCTTAGCGGCGTTTGATCCGGAGAGTATCTTGTCGATATCTTGTCGTTCTTGTCGTTCGATGGTTGCCTCAGACGGGCTAAAAGCCCAAAGCTGGCCCCGAGCCTATATCCAGCTCATCTCATCACAAACGAGGGTAAACACCGTTGCACAACTGGCCACCAGCAGCGATATGAAGGGCGGCTGGCCATGAGCCATGCAAATAGCCGCTGCCACCGAAGCGCCTACAGCAGCGGAAAAAGTGCGACCTGCCCAGTTGCCTTTGGAGGGTTTGTCAGAGGGATTAAATTTGTTAAACATTTTGACGCAAGAAATAGGGTACAAAAGGGATGATTCACAAGATTTCGCCTCAGGCTATCACCCTCAGATGAAATTTCGGCGGGATTCAGGACTATTCTCAATATTTCTTCGCTTAGGCTTCAATCTTTCGTAAAATTGCGCTGAGGTGTTCGTAATCATCTCGCAACAGCGAGCTCAACTGCCGCCCTGCTTGCACCAACCAGTGGCGATCCCGGTTCAAGATCCGGTAAGTCTGACGGATGACAGCGGCCACCAACTCGTCGCTGGGGATCCCGTTGACACGCAGCAGGGTGCGCAAAAACTCAAAAGAGCGGCAAAACTCCCTTACCTCGCTTTCAGAGCAGGGGTAGACCGGCTGGTGAATCTGGGGCGGGCGCGGCGGCAGGTACTGATAAACTCGTCCCCCGCTAACGAAGCCGACAATGGCAGCGCGGAAATCGCTGCGCAAGATGGCGAAAATCTGGGGCTGCTGCTCCCGCAGCTGTTGGGGGGAGAGGCCCAACGCTCTGGGGCGGTGAACCGTATCGATGGGAGTCATGGCGGCGTAGCAGACCACCCCATAGATTAGGTTGCCGGTCTCCTCGTCTTGGGAGCGGATCCAACTGCCGAGAGCGGGCAGGGTCGGGAAGGTCAGGCGTTCCGGCCTTAGGCACTGGGCCACAAAAGTTGTGGTGTCGGCCTCCACCACCTCTCCTAGGGCAGACGGGGGTGGGGAGATGGCTCTGGCTCGCATCCTTCCTCCGGTTTCTCAAGGCCAATGGCTGGGGGGTCGCTCCACGGATAGAGAGGGCAAGCAGGAATGGGCGGCTGGCTCCCCTCTCCTTGAGGGGAAGAGGGCGGGAGGGAGAGCCACTGCTCAGCCCTCGAAGGGCAGCCCAGAGCCAGGGGAGAGGCGGGTCGGTGGGGGTTCTTCTGCTGGCTCTGCCTGTTGGTGGCGGGCCTGGGCCCGTTGCAAGGCTTCCCGCACCACTGCAAAGCCAGTGCCTCCAGGGCTGAGCCGCGCTGCCACTACCCGCTGGGGATCGATAGCTGCCAGAATATCCGCTTCAAAGGCCGGGTGAAAGCTTTTCCAGCGCTCTAAGGGCAGATCCTGCAGCAGGATCCCCTCTGCCATACAGGTACGCACGATCTGGCCCACCAGATCGTGGGCGCTGCGAAAGGGGATCCCTCTGCGCACCAGGTAGTCGGCCACATCGGTGGCGTTGGAGAAATCTTCCCGTACGGCGGCCTCCATGCGTTGGGTTTGGAATTGGATGCCTTCCCGGAGCAGGATTGTCATCGCCTCCAAGCAGGCCTTTACAGTATCAACGGTATCGAAGAGCCCCTCTTTGTCCTCTTGCAAATCTTTGTTGTAGGCCAGAGGCAGCCCCTTCAAGGTGACCAGCAGAGCTTGGAGATGGCCGAACACCCGCCCTGTCTTGCCCCGCACCAATTCCGGCACATCGGGATTCTTCTTCTGGGGCATGAGGCTGGAGCCGGTAGCACAGGCATCGGTGAGGGCGACAAAGCCAAACTCCTGCGTGGCCCAGAGGATGATCTCTTCCGAGAGACGGCTGAGATGCACCAGAATCAGGCTGGCGGCAGCGTGGAACTCCACAAGGAAGTCGCGGTCGCTCACCGCATCCAGGCTGTTGGCGCTGATGCGCTCAAACCCCAGCAGATGGGCAACAAGCTGCCGGTCGATGGGCAAGGAAGTGCCAGCCAAGGCCCCGGATCCCAGGGGGCAGACGTTGATCTCTTCCCGCACCCGCCCCAAGCGTTGCCAGTCCCGCCAGAGCATTTCTTCGTAGGCTAGGAGGTGGTGGGCCAAGCTGATGGGCTGGGCCCGCTGCAGGTGGGTGTAGCCAGGTAGGAGCGTCTCCACGTGCTGGTCGGCCAAGTCCAACAAAACCCCCCGCAGCTCCCAGAGGAAGTGCCGGATAGCGTCGATTTGATCCCGTAGGTAAAGGCGCAGGTCGGTGGCCACTTGGTCGTTGCGGGAGCGCCCCGTGTGCAGTTTTTTGCCCACTTCCCCCACCAAGGCCACCAGGCGGCGCTCGACGGCGTAGTGGACATCTTCCGCCTCAGGGTCAGGCTGGAAGATGCCCTCGGCAACTTCCTTCTGGATCCGCTCCAGCCCCTGCCGAATTTGCTCTGCCTCTTCGCGGCTCAAGATGCCGCAAGCCCCCAGCATCTGCACGTGGGCCAGGGATCCGGCCACATCGTAGGGCAAAAGGCGAATATCGAAGCCGATGCTGGCGTTGAAGCGGGCAATCTGAGGGTGCAGGGATCCCGCAAAGCGTCCGCTCCAGGGGCGCGGGGTGGAAGGTGCCGTCGGCTGGGACATGGACTCGGAAGGAGGATAGGGATCGACCACCACAGAAAGACTCGTCTAAAAAAAGTAAGCAAAGCGGCGACGGCCAAGGCGCCGCCACCTCAGGGCCAAGGAATCCGAGCGCCACCGCCTCTAGTGGGAGCTGGTGATGCTCTTGAGCATGTAGCCCGCCACGATTCCTATCAAAAGCGCCCAAATTTGGCCCGATTCCACGAAGTTGTTCCAACCCCTGCGGATATCGGCCAGCACGTCCTGCCGGAACACCTGGGCGACAATCACTTCCGTCTGCAAGGCCGGCGAGGCCGGCAAGTAAACCGAGGAGAGCTCGGAGCCAGGAGCAGTGAAGTGCATGCTTATACCTCAGGCAAAGGTCAACTAGGAAAGCGGGCCACCACCCAAGAGGCTTCCCTAGCTAGAGAGTACCCTTAGTTTGAACCTTCGTAGCTAGGTTGGCTCAGAATCGGGCAATACTTTCAACACCACCAGCGTTGTATCGTCCACCGGCTCAGGCCGCAGGGAAATCTCATCCTGAAACAAGAGCTCCGGATCCGCCGGCGGCTCTGGGACAACAGGACGGGATCCCTGGCGGCCCCGGAAGGCGTCCATCTGCTCAAAAAGGTTCTCCAAGATCTCCTCGGGCGACTCGTAGCGACTGGCAGCATGTTGAATGGCGTCCATCAAGCCTGAGGTCTCCAGCCGCTCCCCGCGGGTATTGGCGGCCTCGACATAGCCATCGGTGTAATAGACTACAACATCTCCCGGCTGCAGTTGCACGCAGGCTTCCGAGTATTGGCTGTGTTCCTCTAAGCCAATCAGCGCTCCTTCTGTGTCTAGGGGCTGGATGTCGCGGGTGCGGGCCCGCCACCAGAGGGTGGGGTTATGGGCAGCGTTGCTAAAACAGAGGCGACGGGAGCGGGGATCGTATTCTGAGTAAAACAGACTGATGAAGCGATTGGAGTTTTCCAGATCGCTGTACATGGCCCGGTTGAGATGTTGGAGAACGCGGGCCGGCGAGTGGCGGTTGAGGGCTTCTGCCCGCACCATGGCACGGGTCATGCTCATCAACATGCCGGCAGGGACACCTTTGCCCATCACGTCCCCAATCACGATGGCCAAGCGAAAGTCTTCGGATGGTTCAGGGGAAGGGGCCAGGGATCCAACCGGCTCATCGGCGGCGGCCTCAGAGTTTTCCGGCCGCTCGCTGGGGATCTTGATGAAATCATAGTAGTCGCCCCCCACCTTGCTGGCCACGCGGCAGCGGGCCGCCAGCCGAATGCCCTTGACTTGGGGGTAGTGGCGGGGCAGCAGTTGGGTCTGGATGTAGGAGCCAATCTCCATTTCTTTTTCCAGAGCCATTTTGCGGCGTAAGGCCGCCGTCAAGCGCTCGTTCTCGATGGCCACGCCCGCTTGGTCAGCCACCAACCGCAGCAGTTGTTGGCGACGTTCATTCCACTGGTAGCCGGGCTGACGGCTGAAGACGTACAGGCGCCCCTGGACGGAGCTGCGAATCAACAGCGGCGTCCCGAACAGGCGCACATCTGGCCCCAGGCTCTGGCGCAGGCGTTCGTCCAAGAGATGTTCCAAGGCCGGGATCTTCACCGACAGGGATCCCTCGGTTTTTAAAATCGGCTCCTGAGCCGACAGAGCTTGGGCGATCTGCTCCATCTCGGCGCGAATCTGCTCGCGCCGGTTCAGATCCGAACAATGCAGTTGATCCAACTGAATAGTGCCGTTGGGGTTGAACAACACCAGCGCTCCGCCCTCGGCATCGGTGAGTTGGCTGGCCACAAAAGCAGTGAGCTCTAGGATCTGGTTTAGGTTGTTGAAGGAGCGCAGGGCAAAGGCCAATCCCCCTAGCAAATACAGCATCGGCTGCTGTTCTGTCCCCAGCTCTACCACCGGCTCCGGCTTCGGCGGGGCGGGCAAGATGGCCGGTTTCACTTCCGTCAGCTCCCTCTCCTCCAAGGCCGCCTCGGGCTCCTCCTCTGGGCCAACTTGAGCCGAGCGCAGATCGCCCTGCTCATCAAGGGGCGACAGCGACGCAGCCGGAACGTTGGTGGGAAAGGAGTTTCTGTCCGCACCTTGGGCAAGCAGAGACTCTGACCAGGACAAACCCGACAGCCCGGCAGGGGGCTGGGCCGGAAAGGCTTTTTGCGGGCCGTGCTCATCCATCGGGAAGTTAGAGGAAATCCCTTGGAGACATAACGATGCAGTTTAGCAAAAATATCAGAAGCTCTATCACAAAAGTTTTAGCCCAATCCCAGTAGTCCTCCTTACGCCCGGCGGCGCTGACGGGACCCCTGACTCAGCTCCTGGTAGAGCTGCTCCAACTGGCTAAGGTTGTAGCTGAGGGTATAGCGCTCCAGCACCCGCTGGCGGGCTTTCATCCCCAGCAGTTGCGTAAATTCCCGTTGATCCCGCAACAGAGGCAGCAGCGTTTGCAGCTCCACCGTCACCCGCCCCGGATCCAACAGGATCCCGGCTCCATCGGCCAAAACCTCGCCATCGGCACCGACGTCGGTAGCCACTGCCGCTACCCCACAGGCCATCGCCTCCAGCAGCGACAAAGACAGCCCCTCAATCAAGGAGGGCAGAATGAACACGTCGGATCCGCGCAGGATCTCGATGCGCTGCTGCTCGTCGGCAACGTAGCCCAGCCAGTGGATCCCGTGCTGGCGGGTGTAGAAAGGCTTGAGGGTATTGAGCAGGGGTCCATCCCCCACAATCAGGAGGCCACACTTCTCACCCATTTGAGCCTGCTTCCAGGCTTTGAGCAAGGCCTCGACATTTTTTTCCGGTGAGATCCGTCCTTGGTAGACAAAGACCCGCTCCAGCCCCAACCGTTGCTTCAGGGTGGAGGGCCCCGGCGAATACTTATCCACGTCGACGCCGTTGGGGATGACCACCACCTGCTCGCGGCTCACCCCCAGCCTGACCAAGATCTGCCGCTGTGTTTCCGAGAAGACGATGGTGCGGTCGTAGTGGGCCAAACAGGGGGCATAGAGCTGATAAGCCAGGTATTGGGTGCGGGAGGCGATGTTGCGCCGCCGTCGGTCAAAAGCCGGGTGGAAAGTAGCCACCAGGGGCTGGTTGAGCTCAGCGCAGATCTCCGGCAGGACAAAATCGATGGGAGAAATCGTCAGCGAGGCATGCACCAGATCCGGCTGCAATTCCCGTAGGGCTTGGGTCAGCAACCGCCTGGCGTTGGGAGCTGGGATCGTGTAAATCTGCGACTTGTACAGACAGGGCAGGGAAACATCCCGCCCCGCCAGCTCAGCATGCCAACGGCTCCCCCGACGGGATCCCTCTACAGCAGGGGCCTCCAGGCTGGGGGAGGGGCTTTCGTTGGTGAAATGGAAAAAGCTCACCTGATGTCCCCGCTCCAAAAGGCCGTTGGTTACCTCACGGCTATAGGTGACGTTGCCACAGAAAGGTGCCTTCTTGCCTATCCAGGCGATGTGCATGGGCGGATCCCTACGGCGCCAGAACGCTGATCTGCAACGGGATGTGCGATTCAAAGCCTCTATAAGGGTAGCAGACTCGCATCCCACGTCGGCCCGCTGCTCCCCTCTCAGGGGAGAAACCTAGACCGACAAGGCATTGACAGATACCCAGCCCTACGCCGCAGCTATCCAGCAGAAAAACTTATCTGTGCCCCTCTCTACCCAGCAGACCCCAGAGGTACAGCCCCGCCGACCCGGTCAGGGCTGCCAGGCCGAGAAACGTCCAGGCAAGGCCGAAATACGTTTCCGCCACCCCCGCCAAAACCAGCGGCAAACTGAGAGCAATGTTGACCGCATTGTTCTGCAGTCCAAAAACCTTGCCGCGCAGATGTTCGGGGGTCTCCTCCTGGAGCAAGGTTTGCATGGGCACCGCCACCAACGCCCCTCCACAGCCCAGCAGGGCAATCCAAGCCAAGCTGGGAAACAGCTTCCCCTCCGTCCAGGACAAGGCCGCCAAGGACAGACACAGCAACAGGGATCCCAGCCCACTCCAGGCGCGACGGCTCACCTGCCGGCCTGTATGCCCCACCCAAAAGGCGCCAATGGCCATGCCCAGGCCGGCAGCCGCCAGCAACACCCCAAACTGATCTGCCTCCAGCTCCGCCGTCACCTCGGCCATGCGCACCGCCAAGACCGCCAGCGCCGCAAACAGCGAGTAGAGCACCACCATTTGCAGCAGGGCCGCGCGGATCAAGGGCATTTGCCCGATGTATTGCAGGCCCAGCTTGAGATCTTCCCAGAGATGGGGGGCCTGCCAAGGCCGGGGCTCCAGCCTCTCGTGGGGTTGCAACAGCAGCAGCAGGGATCCCGCCAACAGGTAGGCTCCCCCCACCAACAGCTCTGGCCCTACCTCCCAGCCGGGCAACCACGCGCGCACCCAGCGATCCGCCAGCGTTAATAGGGGCTCGCCAATGGCAAAGCCGACGATCAGCGAAGCCATCATCGTCGTGGTGTAGAGGGAGTTGGCCGCCAACAGCTCCCGCCTAGGCAGGATCAGCGGCAGAGTGGCCTGTTCGGCAGGAGCAAAAAACTGGGTCAAGACAGAGACGGCAAAGCTCACCAGCAACAGGCTGCCAAAGCCCAAAGGGATCCCTGGCCAAAGGTCACGCCCGGCGGTGAGCCAGAGCAGCGGCGGCAACAGCAGCACCAGGATCCCGCGCACCACGTTGGAGAGCACCAGCACCCCCTTCTTGGGCCAGCGATCCACAAACACCCCTGCCAGACTGCCCAACAACACCGCCGGCAGCGTAAAAGCCAGCATAACCGCCGCCACCCAGCCGCTGATGGAGGCCCCTTCCGGCTGAAACTGCCTCGAGATCAACCCAATCAGCAGCACCAACAACACCTTGTCGGCCAACTGGGAAAACACCTGCCCCATCCACAGCAGCAGGAAGTTGGGTCGACGCAGGACGGCAGCAAAGTTTCCCAGGCCTGTCCCTGAGAAAGGGGAATCCACTTGGCTATCCTCTTTGGGATCCTGGGGAGGGGGCTCTGGCAAGGGATCCCCCGACGAACACTTCAGCGAGCCGGAGGGGGGACTTGCCGGCGGCTCAAGTGGGGGGGCCTCTGACTTCAGCACCTCAGTTGAAGGAAATGTGGAAGGAAGATCCCGAAGATGAGAAGTCCGGTGGCAGACCTCCACCTCCCCTTCCGGCCAGTCCCATCGTTGCTCCAAAGTCATGGTGCCCCCGTCCAGCATATCCCTCTCTCCCGCCTTGGCTTTCCCTGCCGCGCTCCAGCATTACCGCTGCTGGCTTGGGAGAGGTGCCCTAATCTTAAATCTTGACCTAGCCTGCAATCAAACTTGCCTCCCCTCCAGGGCAGCTTACCCCTGGCCGCCCAAGTTGTGCCTCCCCCCTGAGCAAGCCGCTAAGGCGATGGTGGGGAAAGGCTATCAGCTTTCTGACAACGATAGGGAGCGCAAGGGATCCGGGATCGACTCGCTGGGGGCTACAAAGCTGCCCTTTTCCACAAAAGTGAGGCGCAGCGCCAGCCAACGGATGAAATCCTCATTGGTCGAGACCACTGCCCCCAGCGGCTCCTTCAACTTGTTGCGTAGGAGCCTTAACTCTGGAGCTTCCATGAAAGCCGGCTGGGGCACCCAAAAGAAATCGATGGGGCGATGGTGCTCCTCATAGTGTCGGCGACGCTCCTCCAGCACTTCCTCCAGAGGTTCAGAGCGCAAAAAAGACAGACTGGCAACAATAAAGTGGTAGGTGGTGGGCTCAGCAGCAGGCATACTCTGAAAAGTGTAAGATTCAAACGCCTAGAGGGGGGTTCCTGGCAAAAACACAACTTCTCCCGCCGGCTCTTGCCTAGAGTTGCCAACTTTAACCTACTGGCAGAATTAGTTGGCAGACTTGAGTAAATGCAGGGCCGGATCGCGAGATCTGCGGAGGGACTGGCAGTCTTGCAACTGCCGGAGGACAGGTAGCCGCGCTATCACTTCCTCAGGGGACATAGAGTGCTCTGAAGCCTGCTTGAGGATAGGCAGAGCTTGAGCTGCCCATTCCTGCGCCCAGAGGGGAGTTGAAGGGGTTTCCCCCTGCTCCAAGAGTTCCTGGCAGAGGGCAGTCGAGCGCTCCAAGTCGCCGCTTCCCTGATAAGCCATAACCAGGGCTACCCGCGCCAAAGCGCATTCCTCAGGATCTATCCTGGAACCGTTGCGCTCTTTCTGGCGGGGTGAGCTCTCCTGAATCGAGCAGCAGTAGCAGAAAGACTCGAGAAGGTTGATCGCCTCTAAGTAGCGCTCCTGCTTGAGAGCAGTGATGCCGGCACGGAGGGATCCATACGGAGGGGACATGAGCCTAAGTATAAGATAAGAAAGGATTCCGACCGCCTTGCACTGAAGGGCGTTGATGACTTAGCTTCTTATCCGAGGTTTCGTGTCTGATACTACTATACAGCTTTTGGCCAAGCGACCGCGAATCTCCTTACCCTCTTAAGCTTTTGGCAAGGGCGCTCAACTCTTACGGGCCAAGATATAAGTGCTGACGTAGTGGGTTTCTCGGCGCAACACCTCACAGCCTGCCTGCTGCAGGCGCACCCCCAGATCATCGCGGATGTAGTCCCGGTAGTAGGGTTCGTGGAAGGTTTGCACAAAAGCTTCCATCGTCTCCTCCAGCTCGGGCGAATCCAGCAGTTGCACCGAATCGCAGATGACAATGACGCCCCCCGGCTTCACCACCCGGCTCATCTCATTGATGACATTTTGCCGGGCTGGGCTGGGCAGTTCGTGGAAGAGAAACACGCTGACAACCGCATTAAAGGTGGCGTCGGCGTAGGGCATGGCCTCGGCATTGGCGCGGATGAGCTGGGGCAGCTCCCCAGGCAACTCCTGCAACAGGCGGTTGGCCTTGCGCAGATAGGCAGGGGAAAGGTCCAGGCCATACAGTGCCGCGTTGGGCAGGGATCCCCGCAAAAGGCGCAGCATCCGCCCCGTACCACAAGCCACATCGAGAATGTGGGGAGCCGATAGAGCAGGATCGAGGGCATCCTTGAGCAGCCGGATTACCCGCCGCCGCATCGCATCCGCTGTGCCCCCAAACAGCAGCTCCACCTGTAGGTCGTAGAGCTCAGCCGAGCGATCACTTAGGTAGCCGTTGGTTTGGTAATGAAAATTTTGCAGATAGTATTTTGGATAGCCCTCGGTGGAGATGTCTGGAGAAAACTCCTGGTAGCGCCGGCTGTGGACCCGCCGAGCAACCTGGGGCAAATCCAGCCACACCTCTGGGTAATGGCGGGCAAAGTCCAGCCAGGGGTTGTCGAAAAGAAGCGCGTGAGGGTAGTAACCTGCCTCAGCGTCTTGCCAATCGACCTGGAGCAGCCGTTCGTAACGAGCCCGCAACTCTTGCAAAATAGCTGCGCTGACCTTCACCCGCTCCCGCGGCGGCAGGGCTTTCCCAGAGGAAAAACTTTGCAGCTCCCTGAGCACAGAGAGCATCAGCTCCGAAGCCTGGGTGGAGAGAGCCTTATGGGCAAAGCCAAAGAGATTTTTGCCCCACTGAAAGGCACGGTAGGCCGCCTCTCCAACCGGCGATGGGATCGGCAGCGACAGCTCGGAGCTCAACTGTAAGCTCATAACCCTGCAAGGTGCGAATGCTTAATGTTTGTTTACGTTAGATTATAGCAAGGCAGCGATGGGAAACCGGCAAGTTCTGGGCCTTGGGAGAATCAGCGAAATTGGAGCTGTAAGTTGCTAGTCACACCCCACTTCCCTAAGAGGGAGAGTACTCTATTGGTGTCCCCGGAAGGACGTCCCCGATGCCCCATGCACTGGAGGAAGGGGCTGAGCAGGTCGAACGGATTGGGAAAAGGGAGCGCCCAAGCATGACAGCCAAGACGGTGTTGGTCATTGACGACAGCATCATGATCCGCAAGATGGTAGCCAGCATCTTGGCTGACCAGTTTCAGGTACTGGAGGCCAAAGACGGCCTAGCGGGCTTGGAGGCTGCCAAAAAACATCACCCCGACCTGATCTTGCTAGATTTTGTCATGCCCAAGATGGACGGCTATGACACATTGCAGGCCATCCGGCAGGAAGAGAGCCTGAAGAATACCCCCGTCATCATCATGTCGGGGATGAAAGAGCAGGTAACAGCCCGCATCCCTGAGCCTTTTGTCGATTTTGACTTCATTGAAAAGCCCTTTGAGGCAGAAGCCCTTCTGGCCCAAATTCAAAAGGCCTTGCGGGTGACCCCTGAGGCGGCACCAGAGCCGGGGTCGGAAACCAACACCCAGTTACTCTTGAACAAGCTCACCGCCATCGAGACGCTGCTCATCCAAGGCACGGAAAACCTCATCCAGCGGGAAGTGGTGACGCGGCTTGTCAACCTCAGCCAGCGCCTAGACCGTCAGGAAGCCCACAGCGCTAGTCTAGAAGAGCAGATCCGTAAACTCACTAGCGAAGTGGAACGGCACAATCAGGGCCTGGCCCTGATTGTCAAAGAACTACGGCAGATCCGCAAACTTCTAGGGGAATCCTGATGTCTGAGCGAGGCTTGGAGCGCGCCTACCGGCACCTGGATGCGGTGACGGCCCTGTTTGTGGCTGTGCTGCTCATTTCCAACATCGCCTCCACTAAGATCGTGCTCTTGGGGCCGTTTACCTTCGATGGCGGCACCATCCTCTTCCCTCTCAGCTACATTTTTGGCGACATCCTCACAGAGGTCTATGGCTATGCCCGCTCGCGGCGGGTGATCTGGCTGGGGTTTTTCTCGGCGGCCCTGATGTCGGTAACCTTGATGATCGTGGGATCCCTGCCGGCAGCCCCCGACTGGCCCTACCAGGAAGCCTACAACCAGATTCTCGGCCTTACCCCGCGCATTGTACTGGCCAGCCTGATTGCCTACTGGAGCGGCAGCTTTGCCAATGCCTATGTGCTGGCGCGCCTGAAGGTGTGGACGCGGGGACGCTGGCTATGGACACGCACCATCAGCTCGACCTTGGTGGGCCAGGCGGTGGACACGGGCCTGTTTATTCTCATCGCTTTCTGGGGGGTGTTTCCCGGTCTGATGAGCCTCATCGTCTCCAACTACGTGTTCAAGTGTGCCGTTGAGGCAGTCTGTACGCCCCTGACCTACGCCATCACCGGCTGGCTGAAGCAACAGGAACAGGAAGACTACTTTGACGTGGCAACCGACTTCAACCCTTTCCGAATGCAGTCTGTATCTAGGTAGTTCATCCATCGGCTGCCCCGACGGATCTGGCCTTGAGAGGGATCCCAGTTTTGGTATAGTCAGAGCGTTATCCTTTCTACCCCGCCGCCGGTGTGCAGCGAGCCGGCTCGGGTTGGGCAGACCGGTGTTGTCGGGAGCCCTTATCCAAGACAAGACTTTTGTGAGGGATCCGTAAAGATGATGCTCATTTTCCAAATTGCTCTGTTGGTGTTGGTGCTTTACAGCTTGCTGTTGGTGGTGGCGGTGCCGGTGCTCTTTAGCTCTGCCAGCGACTGGAGCCGGGCCAAGAATGTCATTTTGGTAGGATCCCTGCTCTGGGTGCTGATGGTGATCGGGGTGGGGGTACTCAGTTTCTTTAAGTGATCCTCCCAGCAGGATCCTTCGACGCCCATCCCCCAGGCTCCTGGACGTTCCAGAGCATCAGGGTTGCGACTGTGAGGTTCTGGTGGTGGGGAAAAACTGCGCATCTCCGCACCCGAGTGGGCCCTGGGCGCTCCCGGTGGAAGGGATCCCACCCCTTACAATGGACAGCAACTCGATTCCATGTTCATGGCCTTGCTGCCTGCTCGGTCGGCAGGAAGCGGTGCTTATGCCGAAGTCTTTTGGGAGGTTTGGGTGTTGAGAGCAGTGAAGCGTTCGTGGGGCCTCCGCTTGGCCCGGCTGGGGACGAGGCTGATTTTGGCGGGCTTGTTGGTAGGGGCGCTATCCCCTTTGGCAAAGGCGCAGTCGGGCTTTGTCATCACGGGCAGCGAGGGGGTGCCTGTCCTCAGCTATCGGCTGGATTTTCGTGGCATTCGCGGTCGGCTGGATCGCTATCGCCTGAAGATCCCACCGCAGGATGTGGCGGTGGCGGAGGTGCAGATTAGCGCGGACAGGAACTTTGATGCCGTCATCGATCCCCAGAATGTACGCCTAGAGGTGGAGGGCAAGCCGGTGGAGCTGGCGGAAGTGTATTGGGACGAGGAGTTTCGCTCTTTGGAGGTGGTGGCCCGTCAACCCATTGCCGCCGGCCAGGAGATCCGCTTGGTGCTCTCCAATGTGCGCAACCCTTCCGCTGCCGGCATCTACCGGGTAGAGGCGCGGGTACGGGGGACAGAGCCCAACCCGCTCTTCCGCAAGGTGGGCAACTGGCTCATCACCATCGACGATCCGGAGCGGCTCACCTTCTGATGGCCGCTGCCTCTGGTTTCAACAACCCCAAGGGATCCCCACCTCCCCTCTCCCTGAGGGAGAGGGGCTGGGGGTGAGGGCCTCAGGGAGAGGGGCTGGGGGTGAGGGGAATCTCCCCTCCAGACGGTAGCCTGGCATACAGGGAGAGGTTGTCTTTGGTGCTAGCCGACACCTGGTATCCCAACTGGTGGCAGGCCCTGCTCTTGGGCATGGTGCAGGGGATCACTGAATTTCTGCCCATCAGCAGCACGGCGCACCTGCGGGTGGTTCCGGCTTTGCTGGGCTGGCCAGATGCAGGCGCTTCCTTTGCGGCGGTAATCCAGTTGGGCAGCTTGGGGGCGGTGTTGATCTACTTTGCCTCTGATCTGCGCCAGGTGCTCCTTGGCTCCTGGAAGGCTTGGCAGGAGCGAGATTTCCAGCAGGAGTCTTGGCGGCTGCTCATAGGGATCCTGGTGGGGACGTTGCCGATTGTGGTTGCCGGATGGGCCGTCAAGGCCATCTGGGGATCCCCACCCCGCCAGTTGGGGGTAATTGCTGCTGCCGCCATTGGCTTGGCACTGGCTTTGGGCTGGGCGGAACAGGTGGGGAAACGCCGGCGAGATCTGCACAGCCTGGGCATTGGGGATGGGCTCTGGGTGGGGCTGGCCCAGGCTTTGGCGTTGATTCCAGGGGTATCCCGCTCCGGTGTGACGCTGACGGCGGCTCTGTTGCTGGATTTGCAGCGCTCGGCTGCCGCCCGCTACTCCTTTTTGCTGGGGATCCCGGCCCTCTTTTTGGCGGGGGTGGCGGAGTTCATCTCCGAGTTTAAGGCAGAGGCGCTGCTGTCGCAGGGGTTGGGGACGCTCTCGGCCTTTGTTTTCTCCTACGGATCCATCGATTGGCTCATTCGATTTTTGCAGCGCAGCAGCACCTGGCTGTTTATCGTCTACCGGATTGGGTTTGGCCTGTTCATTTTCCTGGGGCTGGCCCTGGGGTTCTTGCAACCTTGAGCCGACTTAGCGCCTTGGGCAGGTACTCCCCTAGGTGGGCCGGATCCACCCCTGTTAGACCCCGCTCCCCCGCCAGTTGGATAGCGGCTTGGGCATGCCACCACACTCCGGCACAGGCACAACTGAGCAGCTCCGCGATCCCCATCGACTGACCCAGTTGGGCCCTTCTGCGCGCCACCAGGCCGCCGATTAAGCCAGTTAGGACATCGCCGCTGCCGCCGCGGGCCAAAGCCGGTGTGCTCTCCGGGTTGACCCAGCATTCCCCCCTAGGAGAGGCGATGACCGTCCGTGCTCCCTTTAAAACCACCACTGCTCCACTCTGGGCTGCCGCCTTTTGGGCTGCCTCCATGCGATCCGCAGGCGGGATCCCTGGAAAAAGCCGGCGAAACTCCCCCAGGTGGGGGGTGAGGATGGCTTGGATCCCGTTTTCTTGCAAGCGCTCCACCCCCATCTCCGCCAGGGCATTAAGGGCATCGGCGTCGATAACCCAAGGGATCCCGGCCCAATCCTGCAGCAAGCTCTCCAGCAGTCGCCGGCGGGCTTCTCCTAGGCCGGGCCCCACCGCCACCGCCTGGAAAGGTTTTTCACCCAGCGGCGGCAGAGCCGGGATCCCTTCCCAGGGGTGAACCAAGGCTTCCGGCAAAGTGCTGTGGATGAGCCCCTTCAATTCCGCCGGCACCGCCAGGGTTACCATGCCCACGCCACTGGCGCGGGATCCCAGCCCGGCCAACACTGCCGCCCCGGCATAGGCCGCCGACCCTGCGACCACTAGCAGGGATCCCTGGCGATATTTGTGGGTATCCAAAGGCGGGTCAGGGGGAAAATGCGGCCAAGGGTTCAGCAACAACTGGGGAGCCGCCTCTGCCGGGCAGACCCAGGGGGGGATGCCAAAATCAAGGCGATGCAGCCGTCCCACCCAGGGCAGAGCCGCCTCCTGCCACAGGCCCCGTTTCCAGAGGCCGAGGGCATAGGTGTGGCTGGCGCGGATGCAGCAGCCCCAGATCTCACCTGTCTGGTCGTTGAGGCCAGAAGGCAAGTCCAGGCTGAGGATGGGAATGCTGCTGCCGTTGGCCCATTCCACCGCCCGCGCCCAGGGATCCCCCAGGGGCCGGTTTAGGCCAATGCCAAAGAGGGCGTCGATGAGCAAGTCGCAGTCGGCCAACGCCTCCACCCGCTCCACAAACTCCGCCCCTAGAGCCCTGAGGTAGCGGGCGTGGTCGGCGGTTAGGGGCTTGAGATCCGGCTTCCCCAACCAAACCTTCACCTCCTTTTGGGCTAGCCGCAGCTCTCGCCCAACCACCAAGCCGTCGCCGCCATTGTGCCCCGTGCCGCAGAGGATGCCGATGCGCTGCGCCTGGGGAAAATCCTGCCGCAACCGGGCAAAAACGGCCAGCCCCACCTTCTCCATGAGGGCGGCCACGGGCATGCCGGCAGCGAAGATCTCCTCCTCGAGGCGCCGCATCTGCGCCGAGCTGACCAGGGCGGTGGCCGGGTCAAGGGAGTTGAGGACGCTGCGCTGCTGGGGCAAAGAGGGCTCTGGCATGGCGGTCATGGCTGAGGGGGGCTTATGGAGCTCAGCTCGATCACATTCCCGTCGGGATCCCGAACAAACACAGCCGCCCGCCCGGAAGCGCTGGGCTGCACCTCATAGCCTGCCTGCAGCAGGCGGGCCTTTACCGCCTCCAGATCTTCCACTCCCAGCGCCACGTGGGGATGGCGCCCCCACTTCGCCTTGCTGCCACGACTGGCTTGCTGCCCTTGGTCAAGCGGCTCCTCAGGGACGATCAAATGAATCTGCGAAGACCCCACCTGGTACCAAGCGCCGGGAAAGTTAAAGGGAAACCGTTCTGCCTTGGGGATCCCGAGCACGGTTCCGTAGAAATGCTCAGCCCTGGCCAGATCGCTAACCCAAAGGGCGGTGTGCAGGTGCTGATAGGTGCTCATGACGTTGCTTGGGCGCAAGTTCCTGAAGCTGTCGAGAGAAAGTGTAAGGATTTTCTCCAAAAGACCTGTTCCGCCTGTGCGCTAAGGTGGAACTAGGGCAGCGGCGACGAGAATATCCTCTATCTTGCTTCTTGCCTAGGGGTTGGTCTATGGGATCCCGCACCAAGTTTTTCGGCACCGTCTTGGCCATGCTGGCCGTCAACAGCATCTACATGCAATTGCAGCAGCTTGCCCTGCGGCTGGAAGAAGAGGTAAAACCGGCTCCCTCAGAGCAGGCTGCTCCAGAGTCCCAGAGCAACGCTCAGCCGCCGCATCCCTGGGGTCATCTGGCCCAAGTTTTCCGGCATTGGGTCGAGGCCAGTCCCCTGTAACCCTAGTCTCCGAGCCAAGAGGCAGTTTGCAAAGGGGATCAAACCCCGTACCATAGAGGAGCAGGCTCCCCTTTCTTGCGGTTCACAGTTTGGATACTCACCATGACTCAGCCGTCAGCAGCCTCTGGGCAAAAGCCGATTGTTGTCGCCCCTTCGATTCTTTCGGCGGATTTTAGCCGCTTGGGGGAAGAAGTGCGGGCGGTGGACGAGGCGGGGGCCGACTGGATCCACGTGGACGTCATGGATGGCCGCTTTGTGCCCAATATTACCATCGGCCCGCTGGTGGTGGAAGCGCTGCGCCCGGTTACGGCCAAGCCTCTGGACGTCCACCTGATGATTGTGGAGCCGGAAAAGTATGTGGCCGACTTTGCCAAGGCGGGGGCCGACATCATCTCCGTTCATGCCGAGTCCAGCTCTACCATTCACCTGCACCGCACCCTCAGCCAAATCAAGGATCTGGGCAAACAGGCAGGTGTGGTGCTCAACCCCGCTAGCCCCCTGGAGCTCATCCAGTACGTGCTGGATTTGGTGGACCTGGTCTTGATCATGAGCGTCAACCCCGGCTTTGGCGGCCAGAGCTTCATTCCGGCGGTGGTGCCCAAGATTCGCCAACTGCGGGCCCTGTGCGACGAGCGCGGTCTGGATCCCTGGATTGAAGTAGATGGCGGCCTCAAGGCCAGCAACGCCTGGCAGGTCATCGAGGCCGGGGCCAACGCCATTGTGGCCGGTTCGGCAGTGTTCAAGGCCAAAGACTATGCGGAGGCTATTCGCGCTATCCGCAACAGCCGTCGCCCGGAGCTGGTAACGGTTTGATTTGAGCTTATCGATTGGGGAAACCCATGCTCTTGAGCCCCTCTTAGGCCAAGGCACAGAAGAGAGGGAAGAAGACCTAGCGCCCCTCATTCTTGGCCCATTGCGAATGGCTACAGCTCAGCGGCAGGGATCCCTTCTGGTGGAAGAACGGGCTCGAAATTCTAGCGCAGAGCGGCGGTCTTCTTCTGGGCAGCCGCAGGGGCTGCACCATCCTCTACGGCAGTCTGGCTGAGGCAATGCGGAGGGGCAGAGGTGGGAACGATTGGCTGAGGCGAGGTAGGGCTGAAAAAAACTTGGCAAAAGGGCAGGCGGCTGTTGCGCTGAATGTCAGCAAGGTAAGGAGAAGGGATGGTGCCCCAGTAGGCGCCCAGCACCTGCCGGTCGGGATCCTCCGGCAGCACCTGGTAGTGCAACATCAAGCGGTTATCGGGGAACCAAGCGCGAACAAGCCTTTGCAGTTGCCTCAAATTGAAGCCCGGCTCTTCCGGGTTATGAATCAGGTGCATCCCCGCCAAGCGTCCGCCGACAAAATAGGCTTGCACATAAAACCCGCGGGCGTAGAGGGGGGGCTCTGAGGGATCCCGCGATGAAGGGGCATCCGGCAGGTAGATGGCCTCACCGCCTGGGCGCAGTTGCCAGCGGCTCCAGCGGGGATCCTCGCGGTCGCTAGCAATGGTCTCCCAATTGTTGGCGCGGGCGTAGCTCAAGAAGCGCTCCTCCACCATGCCCAAATAGAGCATTTCCATTTGTAGGGGCAGTCGGGCCCGCGTTTGCAATAGGGGCAGAGTGCGCACTTCTCCTTGCTTGAGCACCAAAACTTCCGCCAAGGCAGGGCGCGGTTCCCACGCCAGCAGCGCCGCCAGGATACCGGCTCCGAGGGCTCTGCCAAGGCCGGCCAGCCCTCGCCGTGCCGAGGCCCGCAGCAACAAGAGAAGGAGTTTGACAGGGGGCAGCTCAAATCGAGGCTGCGCCCCGCCCAACACGGCAACGGAAGCAGAGACGTAAGATGAGATCACGGGGAAATTCGAAGAGCCGGGAAGACAATAGAGGCTATGGATGTCCTATTTTATCCACAGCGCTAGGGTTCTTTGAAAATTTTAATCTGCTGCCCTGGGTGAACTTTCTTGCCGACAGCGGATGGATCAAAACCGGTCTCCAAATGGGCGCGACTGCCGAGAACCTCCCTCCTCGACCGCAGGGCCGGGGCTCGTCGTCATTGCTGGCCCCACCGCCACCGGCAAGTCGCGCCAGGCGCTGCTGCTGGCCCAACGGCTGGGATCCCCGCTGTTAAACGCCGACTCTCGCCAGGTGTACCGGGAGTTCGACATCGGCACCGCCAAGCCCACTCCCGCCGAGCGGGCCCTTTGGCCCCATGAGTTGATTGACTTTGTGGATCCCCGCCACACCTACACCGTGGCCGAGTTCCAACGAGCGGCCCAAGCCCGCATTGCCGAGGCCCATCGGCAGGGACAGACTCCCATTCTGGTGGGGGGGACGGGGCTCTACATCCAATCCATTACTGCAGGGCTGGGGATCCCGGCGGTTCCGCCGCAGCCCCAGTTGCGCGCTCAATTGGAAACTTGGCCGCCCGAGATCCGCTACGCCTGGCTGCAGCAGTTGGATCCCGTGGCCGCTCGGCAGATCCACTCTCATGATGAAGTGCGCACCCTGCGGGCTTTAGAGATCATCTACACCACCGGGAAGCCGGCTTCCCGCCTGCGGCAGGCCCACCCTCCCCACTACCCCATCTTGATCTTGGGGCTGCGCTGCCCGATGCCCCGTCTAGAACAACGTATTGCTCGGCGCACGGCAGAAATGTTGGCAGCAGGCTGGATTGAGGAGGTAAAAACGCTGCGGGAGCGCTATGGGCCGGACTTGCCCCTCTTGCAAACTTTGGGCTATGCGGAGATCGGCGCTTACCTAGAAGGGCGGATCCCAGAGGCGGAGCTGCAGCCTTTGATTGTGCGGCGCACCCGCCAGTTTGCCAAGCGGCAGATGACCTGGTTTCGGGCCATGCCAGGGATCCAGTGGCTAGACTGCGAGGCTGAGGATCTGCCGGAGCAGATCTGGGAGCGGGTTAAAGCCTGGATGGCAGCTCAGACCACTGCTGAAACCACTCCCGCCGCCGCTGAGCATCGGCTTTCCGATCGGTGAGGATCTCCAACACTCGCACCCCTTGGGCGGGCAAGGGCTCCAGGGCTTGAGCCAGCTCCTCCCACGTCTCCAGCCGCTGGTGGGGAATGCCGTGAGCCTGGCAGAGGCGAGCAAAATCCACCGCCTGGGGAGTGGCAAAGTAGGGCTCAAAGGGAGGATTGAGCCCCTGGCGGCCCACCTCCGCAATGGGCAGTAGCTCGAAAATCCCTCCTCCCTGGTTGTTGATGAGAAGAATGGTCAGGGATCCCTGCAGGTAAGGGCTAAGCCGCAGGCCGCCGCAGTCGTGCAAAAAGGCCAGATCCCCAGTCAGCAACACTGTTGGCCGATGGCGGTGGGCCACCCCGAAGGCGGTTGAGAGAATGCCGTCGATGCCGTTGGTGCCGCGGTTGAAGTAGGGCCGGATGCGGCGGTCGTTGGGCGGCCAAAACCACTCCACATCCCGCACCGGCGTGCTGTTGGCAATCACCAGGGGCGTCTCCGGCGGCAGGTGGTGGGCCAGCCACCAGGCGATCTTGCCCTCAAACCACTCCGGCAGGTCAGCCATGGTCTGGTCTAGGGTGGCGCGGATTTGCGCTTCGGCTGTCAGCCAGCCCTGCAGAAAAGCTGTTCGGGGGGCTGGAGTTTTGAATGTTGCTTCCGGGATCCCGGCGGCCAGCTCTTCCACAGCAAAGGGCAAATGGGTGGTGGGGTTGTGCAGAGGATCCCCGTTCTCGGGCCGGGGATCGAGCAGCCAGGTGCGGGGGCAAGCTTTGGCCAGGGTTTGCCGCAGCGCTTTGCTGGTGGGCAGGGATCCCAACTGGATGACTTGTTCCGGCCAGAGCTGGGGGACATCCTGCTGCAGGAGGAGGTCATAGGTGGTGATGAGATAGGGGTTAAGGGAAGCGTAGTTGCGCAGAGGGGAGAGTCCGTCCGCCAACACTGGCCAGCCCAGGGCCAGGGCCAAACGGGCCACCGCCTCTGCATAACCCTGGGGATCTGCCGGTTGGGCCGGCCCTGCCAAGATCACCCCCCGCTCGAAGCGGCGCCACTCCTGCCAAAAGGAAGCTGTTGACGCGAACGCAGAACCGGCAGCCGGGGTGGCCAGGCCAGGTGGAGGGACAACCCCGCGGAAAAAAGTCTTCTCAAACTCCGGATCTTCCTGTAAGTGGATCAGGGGCGCAGTGCTGCCATCGGCAACGGGAGCTAAGGGATCCCGCAAGGGCACATTCAAATGCACAGGTCCGGGAAAGGGGTAAAGCGTGCGCTCCCAGGCGTGAACCAGGGCTTGGCGGAGATAGGCCAGGGCCTCTGGCTCCGCGCTGGGCAGGGCCAATTCCGCTTGCCAGTTGGGGTAGTGACCGTAGAGCTTCACCTGGTCGATAGTCTGCCCGGCGCGGCAGTGGCGCAGCTCTGGGGGCCGATCCGCCGTCAAAACCAAAAGCGGCCAACCACTTTCTGCCGCCTCGATCAGAGCAGGGAAAAAATGGGCGCCGGCGCTGCCGGAGGTACAGACCAGGGGAATGGGTTGCCGGAGCTGCTGGGCCAAGCCAAGGGCAAAAAAGGCCGCCGACCGCTCATCCACCACTGGAATGGCCTCGATCTCGGGGTGCTGCGCCAGAGCATAGGTGAGGGGGGCAGAGCGGGATCCCGGACACACCACGGCCACCCGACAGCCCAGCCGGCTCAAGGTCTCGGTCAAAACGGATCCCCAAAGGGTGTTGAGGTTGCGCCAGTCCAGCCGTTGAAGGGAGTTTGCGCCAGTCACTCCAGCTATCCCAGCCAGTGTCGAGCAAGTTGGGTAGGAAGTCCAAAATAGGCACATTCTAGTAATCTATAGCCATCCCTAAGCGCAGGGGAACCACTTGCTTTGGCCTTCCTTCGCCTTTCCTCTCTTTCTGGGAGGAGAGCTAGAGGAGGTGCGCCAAGGAGGTGCCCGCCCTCAGGAAACTGCCTCAAGTGGGTTGGTCGCGCCGCAACTCCAGATTTTCTGGCAGGGGCGAGGATTGGCTAGGTCTCTCCGATGGGGGAATAATGTTCATGAGAACGCCCCTTATTGATCTTTGCTGCACCCAGTAGGAGCACCCATGGCCAGAAAACCCGATGGATACCTTGTCCACATCATGCTCGAAGGTGGACAAACCATGCAGGTACGGGTCAAGGAAGCCAGAGAATACACAGAGCTGATCAACCAACTGATGGTGGGTGGGGACGAGTTCATCACCTTGCCCAAGCAAATGGACAATGAGTACATGATCGTGCGTCCGCAGCGGGTCTCGGGCGTGTCGGTGGAAGCAATCTACGCTTCCAGTGTCGGCATTGACCTATAGATCTCAAGGTCAGGGATCCCTTGAGGGTCGTCGGCCTAAGTTGCAACACAAAGCCCCCACCACCAGGGGCAGGGGCTGCCAGAGAACTAGACCCCGCAGGATCTGGAACTTCTCTACCGACGGTTAGCTCTGCGGGGGCAGGATCACCTTGTCGATAACGTGGATGACGCCGTTGACGGCCTCGATATCCGCGGTCACCACGTTGGCATCGTTGACCTTGACTCCATCAGCCAAAGAAATCTCCACAGGGGATCCCTCGACCGTGACCACTTCCCCAGCTTTCAGATCGTTGGAGAGAACTTTGCCGGGCACCACATGGTAGGTGAGAATCTGGGTCAACGTAAGGCGCGGGATTCCCCACCCGGGTGGGGAGGGATAGCGCCTCCTGACTGATTCTGGATATATCGCTTCA